>JAFYNS010000179.1 GCA_017556505.1 Bacillota bacterium
GAAAGAGTATAAACCCTTGCCTTGCTGTTTAAATCGCTTCTGAGGTCGAATTTGCGGCTCTTAAGGAGAACAGCAAACCAGGAAAGAAGATTATAAGGGATTTGCGTCAGATTGATAATCTTCAGTTCATCCGTTTTCAGCTCATATTTATTTACATATCCGTCACGTTTCACAGGGCAGGCCCATTCCATGGCAAGCTCCCTGTCCATCGTACAGTAGAAGCCCTGACCGAAGTCGTAATGGGGCTTTTTTTTGAATGGGAAGGAAGGAATTTCCAAAACCTGCTGTGAACCGTGGTATATAGTTACATTTTTGTCCATAATATCTCCAAAAGTAATACTAAAGTATTAGTTATATTAAGGTGATACTGTAGTATCAGTTAAGTAATTTTAGTATTTTTGGGGCGGTTTGTCAAGAAATTGCGGAATTTCGGTGGAAGTACGGGGGAAGAAAAGGTATAATCAGAAGATAGAACTCGATGAATGTGAGGGTAGGATATGATTAAGGTAATACTTTGGGATGTGGACGGCACTCTTCTTGATTTCGAAAAGGCAGAGTATGCTGCACTGAAAAAATGTTTCGAATTATATAATCTGGGTCCGTGTACCGATGAAATGATAGAACGGTACATTGTAATCAACAAGGGCTGGTGGGAAAAGCTGGAGCGTGGCGAAGTGACCAAACAGCAGGTTCTCGTGGGCCGGTTCAAAGAGTTTTTTGCGGCGGAAGGAATCGAGTCCGGCGGCTGTGAAGAAGCACTCAATGAAGAATACCAGGTTCAGCTGGGGCTGAATCCTGTTTTCTGTGACGGCGCACGGGAACTGGTCAGCGCACTGAAAGAAAGCGGCCGTGTGAAACAGTACGGTGTCACCAACGGAACGAAAGTGGCCCAGGACGGCAAGCTGAAACAGTCAGGCCTCATTGATCTCTTCGATGATGTTTTCATTTCAGAAGTGGTGGGAGTGGAAAAGCCGGGCATTGGATTTTTTGACCATGTATGGTCCGTCATTGGATGTTTTGCACCGGAGGAAGTGCTGATCGTGGGAGACTCCCTGACCAGCGACATGCAGGGCGGCAACAACGCAGGCATTCTCTGCTGCTGGTACAATCCGAAGGGCCTTGCCAACAACAAAGGCGTACGGGTGGACTATGAAATCAGCCATCTGAGCCAGATTAAAGAAATACTGAAAGAGGCGTAACCATGTGGAAAAAACTTTACGATGCGGCACTTAAGGTGCAGAACGGAAGAACCATATCTCCATTCATAGATGCAGGCGGTGTTGCAGCTGCAATCCTGACGAAACAGGGAAACATCTATGTGGGCGTGTGTATTGACACTGCCTGCAGTCTGGGAATGTGCGCAGAGCGGAACGCCATCGCCAACATGATTACCAACGGTGAGAGCCGGATTGAAAAAGTAGTGGCAGTTATGCCCGACGGCAGTGTGGGCTCTCCATGCGGAGCCTGCCGGGAACTGATGATGCAGCTGGATCCGGGCAGCGGAGAGATTGAAATTCTCACTGACCTTGAAACATGCCGGACGGTGAAACTGAAAGAACTGATGCCGGACTGGTGGGGAGCACAGCGTTTTTCGGATTGATGAAATGACAGGAGGAAAGGATGAGTACATATCACTACATAACCTTGCGTGAGCAGCCGGAACGGATGGATGCGGCTGCTGAGTGGTTTCACAGCAAGTGGCGTGTGCCCAAAGAGGCCTACCTGGAGTGCATGGATGCCTACCTGAAGGGTGAAACCGAATACGGATGGTACCTCTGTCTGGATGGCGGACAGATTATCGGCGGCATGGGGGTTATTGAAAACGATTTTCATGACCGTAAAGACCTGACACCGAATGTATGCGCTGTGTATACCGAGGCGAAATACCGCCGCCAGGGCATTGCCGGAAATCTGCTGAACATGGTTGTCGCAGATATGAAATCCAAAGGTGTTTCGCCGGTTTATCTAGTAACCGGACATACCGGCTTTTATGAACGGTACGGATGGGAATTCTTCTGCATGGTGCAGTGTGATGGTGAAGACCACCTGAGCAGGATGTATCTTCACAGATAAAGACAGTCACCCCTTTTATGGATACCGTAGAAGGGGTGATTTTTATTTAGGAATGAAAAATAGTGAAAGAATAGTGAAAAAATAATGAAACTTTTTATGAAAGAGGGGTATACTATAAGCAGAATACAGGAGGGATGCAAATGATTCGCGTTACATTGAGCAATGATATTTTGAGAAGAATATCCGCTATTGATGAAAAACGGTTTTCTTTGAGTACGGTTGAACTGCCGACTATAACGAAAAATCGTCTGCGAAAAAACTCGAAGAAAAAGAGTTCTCACGCATCAACGAAAATCGAAGGCAATCCACTTACTGAAGCACAGGCAGGGGAGGCCATCGAAAAAGATGAACACCTTCATTTTTTGAAACCGGAACAGGAGGTTCGGAATTATTTTCTTGCACTGGAAACTCTGGAAGAAAAACTGAAACACAGGGAACCATTTTCGACAGAACTGATTCTTGAAATCCAGGCCATTGTAGAAAAAGGTGCATCTGAAGAAAAAACA
>JAFYNS010000180.1 GCA_017556505.1 Bacillota bacterium
ATAAAAATGTGGAACAGGCAGAAGCGTACCTGGCTGAGTATAATTTTAAGCTTGGTACACAGACCATCGTGGAAAGCCATCTGCCGAAGGGTACGATTATTTCACAGTCTCCTGAAGCCGGTGAAAAGGCAAAGAATGGTGCATCTGTCAACGTGGAGGTCAGTGACGGCAAGGGCAAGGAGATGACAAAGGTACCGAATATGTACGGACTTACCAAGGAGCAGGCTGATGCGGCCCTGGCTGCTGCAGGTCTCACAGTAGATGCTGACAATGTGAAATTTGAAGAAAATGAGCTGGCACCGCCAAATACCGTTCTTTATCAGACCATCGGCACCGATACGGAAGTTGAGGTTGGAACGAAAATCGGATACACACTTGCGAAAGCACCTGAAGTGATTCTTCCTCCGGAAGTGGACGATCCGGCACCGGAAGGCGGAGATGCAGGTGATGGCGGAGAAGGTACTGGAAATGATAACGCAGGTACGGAAAGTCAGCCAGATGAAAATACAGGTACAGAAGGATAATTTATGACTGGATTAATCACAAAAGGAATCGGCGGTTTCTATTATGTACTGACCGAAGAGGGAATGATTGAAGCGAAAGGCCGCGGTATCTTTAAAAATGATGGAATCAAGCTGGCCGTGGGCGATATTGTGGAACTGGAAAAAACAGAAGAAGGCAAGGGGGTCATCAATGAAATCCACCCGAGAAAAAATCAGTTTATCCGTCCGCCGATTGTAAATGTGGATACTTTTATCGTTGTTTTTGCGCCGGCACATCCAAAGCCAAATTACATGCTGATTGATAAGTTCCTGATTATGGCGGAAATGAACGGAATCGAACCGGTTCTCTGTCTGAATAAATGTGACCTGGTTTCCGAAGAGGATGTAGAAGAAATCCGCAGCATTTACGGCGGCGTTTATCCGATGCTGACAATCAGCTGCCAGACGGGACAGGGACTTGACCAGCTCCAGGAGATGGTAGCAGGTAAGAAGGCTGCATTGGCAGGTCCTTCCGGTGTGGGTAAATCAACAATTCTGAACCAGCTTCATCCGGAAGCCAACATGGAAACCGGTGCCGTAAGCCAGAAAACCCGCAGGGGGAAGCATACCACACGTCATGTGGAAATCTTCCAGCTTGAAGGCGGCGGTATGATTTATGATACACCCGGATTTACCAGTTTTGAAATACTGGAGGCAGAAGAGGACAATTTATCCAGCTTCTATCCTGAAATGGATCAGATCCGCGGACAGTGCCGCTATGATGACTGCCGTCATGTAAGCGAGCCTGATTGTGCGGTACGTGAGGCCGTGAACAACGGAACCATACATAAGAAACGATACGATTCCTACCTGGCAAACCTGGAGGAAATCCGTACCAGAAAGAAATATTAGAGAACAGAGAGGTAAGGCATATGTTAAAATTAGCACCATCTATTTTATCAGCTGATTTCTCAGCACTGGCAGCTGATGTGAAAAAAATTGAAGAAGGCGGCGCAGATTATATTCATGTAGACGTGATGGACGGACATTTTGTTCCGAATATCAGCTTCGGTGCTGCGGTAATGAAGAGTCTTAACGGCAAAACATCTCTGCCTTATGATGTTCATCTGATGATTGAAAATCCTGACCAGTATATTGGTGATTTTGTAACAGATCAGACTGAATTTATCACTGTACATCAGGAAGCATGTGTTCACCTGCACAGAACGATTCAGAACATCAAGTCCAAAGGCGTGAAGGCAGGGGTTTCCATTAACCCTGCAACTCCTGTAAGCTCTCTGGAATGCGTTCTGGAGGATCTGGATCTGGTACTGATTATGTCTGTTAATCCGGGCTTTGGCGGACAGAAGTTCATTCCGCAGACGCTGAATAAGGTGAAGGAACTGGCTGCAGTTAAGAAGGAAAGAGGCCTGAATTTCGCCATTGAAATTGATGGCGGCATCACTCTTGCAAACGCTAAAGAAGTGATGGATGCCGGCGTGGAAATTGCTGTTGCAGGCTCTGCCGTTTTCGGTGCTGAAGATGTGGTTCAGAGAGTAAAGGAATTTAAAGAAATTTAAGACGATATGAAATAAAAAGGTGTATCCGCCGTATAGCAGATACACCTTTTTTATTGTAATTAACTTTTAACTTACGATGATTTCATCTGGATCATCCTGAATAGGACCTCCATTGGCATCCGTAGTGGTGCCGTCCGGATGGGTGATTGTACCATCTGGATTATAAATTGTTCCGTCAGGGAATTCAATTGAACCGTCAGGGTAGGAGATGGAGCCGTCTTCATTGAGAATACCGCCGTCATCGTCAGGTTCTTCCAGTTCACCTGGCTGGATGATTGTAACTTCCAGACCTTTCTTCACTTTATATACTTCAGGATCCGGATTATGGAGATTACAGAAGTAGTGAGGCAGTTCCCTCTTAATATCTGCAACTTTCTTGTTAGGTGTGTAAGGTCTCAGAATACCGCTCTTTTCCGTGTAATCAGGACAGGATGGAGTAGCCAGGAATTCAGATTCTGTGCAGACATTTGCAGTCTGATGCAGTGTATCTGTTTCGGTAGGCTGTGTGCCCTTGGTGAAGTATTCTGTACGGGAGTCCTTACCGCTGGCATCGGTTGCCAGCATGCCGCTCTTGGTATCTATAGATACGGAGATGACATTGGATGGTTTCGCAGAGTAAGTACCGCCTGTAACATCCGGCATCTGATTCATGATTTTACCCCACAGTGCAGCTGCCTTGTTTGACATGGAAGACATCTTAATATTGATATCAGATCCAACCCATACGGCTGCAGAGTATTTGGATGTAAAACCGCAGTACCAGATATCAAACTGGTCGGAAGTGGTACCGGTCTTACCGCCGGCCTTGACACCGGATACTCTGGCAGGACCGCCCAGACCATTGGTAACTACGGACTGAAGCATATCTCTCATAATCCAGGCAACACCCGGATCCAGAACTTCGGTTTCTTCCGTATCTGCTTCCAGAATGATGTCACCGGTTCTTGTAGTAACCTTGGTATATACATTGTAGCTCTTATGAACACCTTCATTTACGAAAGTAGTATAGGCACTTGCCATTTCCAGCGTGGTAACACCATTGGACTGACCGCCCAGAGCCAGAGCAGCCAGATTATTATCGTTTACATCACCTTCACGTACGAGGGTAGTAAGTCCGAATTTTTCAGCCAGATCGAAGCAGTAATCTGTTCCAACCTGCTGCATAATCTTTACAGCACATACATTCAGAGACTTCTGCAGTGCATTACGCATTGTAATCAGTCCATTAAATGTATTAGGGGAGTTTACAGGCCATTTTTTGCCATTGACTGTAGTCGGTTCGTCATCGATGATGGATGCTGCAGTCAAATAATCACCCCAGAGGTTATCGCCCTGGAATCCGTATTCGGAATCAACCAGGGGGAATTTCTTTCCTTCTGCTTCCAGTTCAAAACTCTTCTGCAGGGCAGGGGCGTATACTGTAAGCGGCTTGATGGATGAACCGGACTGACGGGTAGCTACGGCACGGTTCAGAATCATTCTGCCGTTTACCTTACGGCCACCAACCATAGCTTTTACATAACCTGTTTCATTATCGATGATGGTCATTGCAGACTGCGGCTGGATTACCATCTGATTCAGAGTGAATCCCTTGGTTACAACACGTTCACCGCTTTGCTTGAGGAATCCAGGATGATCATCGAAGAACTGTGCGGATACAACCAGATTGCCCTCATTGTCTTTGGATTTATACTGCTGAGGAATATTGATATATCCGCCTGCAATCGTGTAGAAGGTTCCGTTTTCTTCTACATACATGTTCTTGAATTCGACACTGATATCTGTCTTGCCCTGGACGGTAGTATCATAGAAGTTGAGGCGCTTTCCGCGGAAAACAGTCAGAGAACCGTCATCATTCCACTGGTATTCAGAAGGCTTCAGACGGAAATAACCCTTGCTTGTAATATAGTTGGAATACTTGTACAGAATGATATTGCCGTAGTCGTCCAGAATATTGCCGCTGCTGTCCTTCTTGGAAACAATCAGAGTAGGGAAGTTGGAGTCATTGGAGAGTTCCTTTTCAATGATTTCCTGCATTTCCGTATTCATGGTCGTGTAAATCTTGATACCGCCGGTGTAAACCAAATCATAAGCCTTTTCATAGCTGTATCCCAGTTCATTCTGCAGGTCCTTTAATACAGTCTTAATGGTATAATCTGCGAAGTAGTTAGTCTTGGACTTCAGCATATCTGTATTCGGATTAACCATGTCCTTGATTTCTACCGCAGATGCTTCGTCATATTCTTCCTGGCTGATAAAGCCCTGTTCCAGCATCAGATCCAGACAGATCTGCATACGGCCGTCGGCAGTATCGTTCCACAGATAAGCTACATCACCATCTTTTACAATCAGGTTCTCAGTATCATCATTAACTTCAGTAGCTGAAACACGCTGAACCAACTTATGGTAGGTCGGTGCCTGCGGAATCGAAGCAAGTGCTGCAGATTCTGCAAGTGTGAGTTCTTCTACATCCTTGCTGAAGTATACCTGTGCAGCGGCCTGTGCACCGAAGGCTTCACCGAAGTTTACGGTATTCAGGTATGCTTCCAGAATCTGGTCCTTGTTCAGACGGTCTTCCAGAATTACAGTGTAGTATGCCTCTTTAATTTTACGGTTCAGAGTACGTTCCTGCATTCTGTCTGTCAGGTATACGTTTCTTGCCAGCTGCTGGGTCAGGGTAGAAGTACCGCTGATATCACCGGTCAGAATACCGTCCTTGATAGCACCAAAGATTCGGATAATATTGAATCCTTTATGTTCCCGGAAGGTCTTGTCTTCCAGTGCGATGAACGCATTTTCAAGGGTATCTGGAATCTGATTCAGAGACACAATGGTACGTTTGGTACCCTCGGATCCTACAACCGTATCAATAACTTCTCCCTTATCATCATAAAGGGTGGAGCTCTGTGTCAGCATGGAGTTGATATCA
>JAFYNS010000181.1 GCA_017556505.1 Bacillota bacterium
AGCCTGAATGGTATCATAAGCATGGTCTATCATTTCACGGAAACGGTTTTCATTCCGGTCCCCGCTGTAGCAGTCCAGGAAACGGAGGAATTCCTCCCCACCCTCTTCAAACTGTTCTTCCAGCAGCGCATCCATGGCTTCCGCCCGCAGAATCACCTGCTGTGCATCATCACAGATTTTGAAGTTCGGTTCCACGTCGATGACATAGAAATACTTCCGGATGATTTCCAGAGCAAAAGCATGGAAGGTGCTGATCTGCGCCTGAGGAAGCAGGTTCAGCTGCTCCTTCAGGAAGTTCAGGTCTTCTGCTGCCTGCGCATCACCGGCCTCCGCCTTTTCTGCCAGTTCGTCCACAGTCTGACCGATGGCGCGGCGGATTTTTTCCTTCATTTCCGATGCGGCCGCATTGGTAAAGGTTACAATCAGCATCCGGTCGATGGGACACTTGTCTTCCAGAATCAGACGCTTGATGCGCTCTACCAGAACCGCTGTCTTACCGGAACCGGCGGCAGCTGCTACCAGTATATTTTTATCTCGTAATTCAATGGCACGGGCCTGTTCAGGGGTCCACTTCATGAATCTTAACCTCCACTTATCTTGATACTCTTATTTTATCAAATTTTACTCCTTTAGAAAAGAAGAAAGCTGTGGTATACTGAAAGTTAGAGAACAAATTTAAACCTGACTTTAAATTTTGCATAGAAAGAAAGGAAAACGTCATGAGAAAACCAACCATGCTTATGATTCTGGATGGCTACGGCATCAATGACTCTGCTCACGGAAATGCCATCGCTGCAGCCAACACCCCGGTTCTGGACCGGATTTTCCGGGAATACCCAAACACCCGCATCGATGCCAGCGGCCTGGCGGTAGGTCTGCCGGAAGGACAGATGGGTAATTCTGAAGTAGGTCACCTGAACATCGGTGCCGGCCGCATCGTATATCAGGAACTGACCAAAATCACCAAAGCAATCCAGGACGGCATCTTTTTCGATAATATTCCCCTGAACCGTGCATGTGACCATGTACTGGAAACAGGCGGAGCCCTCCACCTGTACGGACTCCTGTCTGACGGCGGTGTTCACAGCCATTTCACCCACCTGCAGGCACTGGTTCAGCTGGCGAAGAAACGCGGCATCGAAAATCTTTTCATCCACTGCTTCATGGACGGCCGCGACGTACCGCCAAGCTCCGGTATTGACTATATTACCCATCTGGAAGACTACCTGACTGCAGAAGGGATCGGCCGCGTAGGCGTGGTTTCCGGACGATACTACGCTATGGACCGTGACAAGCGCTGGGAACGTGTGGTGCAGGCATATGATGCACTGACCCTGGGTGAAGGCCATAAAGCCGCAAACGGCGTGGAAGCGGTAAAGGCAGCTTATGACCGCGGCGAAACCGACGAATTTATTCTCCCTACCGTATGCGGCGATGCTGCTGCAGACGGCCGCGGCTTCATCAATGATGGAGACTCCATCATCATGTTCAACTTCCGTCCGGACCGTGCACGTGAAATTACCCGTGCCTTTGTGGATGCAGACTTTGATGGATTCGAACGCAAGAAAGCACCAGAGAACCTGAAATACATCTGCATGACCCAGTACGATGCGGAAATGCCGAATGTGGAAGTAGCCTTCCCGCCGCACCGTCTGGAAAATACTCTGGGCGAGTATATTTCTTCCCTGGGAATGCACCAGCTGCGTATCGCAGAAACAGAAAAGTATGCCCACGTGACATTCTTCTTCAACGGCGGTGTGGAAGAACCAAATCCGCTGGAAGACCGCATTCTGATTCCTTCCCCGAAGGTTGCTACCTACGACCTGCAGCCGGAAATGAGTGCCTTTGAAGTAACTGAAAAGGTACTGGAAGAAATCGCATCTGATAAATACGATCTGATTATCCTGAACTTCGCAAATCCTGACATGGTAGGCCACACCGGCGTATTTGATGCTGCAGTGGCTGCTGTGGAAGCGCTGGATGGCTGTGTCGGCAGAATTGTGGATGCTGTGGTGGCTGCGGACGGACAGATTCTCCTGACTGCAGACCACGGAAACGCAGACCAGATGCTGGATGAAGAAGGCAATGTGGTTACCGCTCATTCCACAAACCAGGTTCCGCTGGTACATATCGCAAGACAGCCTGCCTCTGGTTTCAAAGATGGCGGCAAGCTTGCGGATATCGCACCAACTCTGCTGAAGCTGATGGAACTGCCGGTTCCTGCCGAAATGACCGGGGAGAGCCTGATTTAACAAGTCAGTCAATTGTCAGCATACCGGATTTTCGAAGAAAATCGCAGAAAACCGGTATGTTCTGGTGATGCATCCGGTATAAAACAGAGATTTATTCCAAAAATACTTAAAACAGCACACTACAAGTCAAAAAATCCCTCTGATATTCACATTTCAGAGGGATTTTCTTTAAATTCATTCGTTTTATTACCGGATTTTTTATAAAAATCATCAAATTCCGGTATTCATGGATTTTACTGTATTATTCAGCTGGTTTCCACTTGCGGATAATGGCTTCAGCTGCCCGGATGCCGTCTACGGCAGCCGAGGTAATGCCGCCGGCGTAGCCGGCACCTTCACCGCATGGATAGAGTCCTGCTGCAGTTTCACTTTCATAAGATTCCCCGCGGACAATTCGAACCGGAGACGAGCTTCTGGTTTCCACCGCAGTTACGATTGCATCATCCGCATCAAAACCGCGGAGCTTTCTTCCAAGATGAGGCATTGCCTCCCGGAAGGCTTCCACCGCGAATGCCGGAAGACATTCTTCCACCTCCGGTGCCTTACCATCACGAAGCTGGCCCCAGGTGGATTTTGGAGGGCAGTATGCCATACCGCTCACCGGCTGAGTACCTGCAGGGGAGAGGAACTGCCGCGCACCATCCGCTTCCGGACGGGATGCTGCAGCCTGACGCTGTCCGGCCTCAAAAGCCAGACGTTCGTATTTTACCTGGAAGTCCACACCTGCCAGCACATCATCACTGCCAAAATCACTGGTACGAACATCACAGAGCAGTGCGCTGTTGGCAACGCCGCTGTCACGGCCGTGATAACTCATACCGTTGACAACCATGCCACCCTCTTCAGAGGATGCTGCAACCACGTGGCCGCCCGGACACATACAGAAAGTATATACGCCTCTGCCGGCTGCCGCGCTTCCGCTGTCTTCCGCACAGCGATGGTTGATTTTATATTCTGCCACAGGAAGACCGGCTTCCGCGGCTGTTTTTCCGTACTGAGAACGGTCAATGACATCCTGTGGATGCTCGATACGAACTCCGATGGAGAATGGCTTCTGGGTCATGTAAATACCCTTATCCCGCAGCATGCGGAAGGTATCCCGGGCGCTGTGGCCGATTGCCAGAACCAGAACCTGACATGGCAGAATGGATGTGCTGCCTTTCGCCAGATCGGTCACGGTCACGCCTGTCAGCACACCCTTTTCATAATGGATTTCATCCACGTGATGTTCAAACCGCACGTCTCCGCCCAGCTTCACGATCTGCTGGCGGATATTTTTCACAACGGTACGCAGAAGGTCCGTTCCAATATGAGGTTTCTGCTTGTATAAGATATCTGCAGGAGCACCCGCAGCAACCATTTCGTCAAGGACTTTGCGGATCCGCACATCCTTGATGCCGGTGGTCAGCTTGCCGTCACTGAAGGTTCCGGCTCCGCCTTCCCCAAACTGCACGTTGGAATTTGGATTCAGCTGACCGGTCACCCAGAAATGCTGTACATCCTCATGGCGCCGGTCCACATCCTTACCACGTTCCAGCACGATTGGCTTATATCCTGCCTTTGCCAGAATCAGACCGCAGAAAAGGCCTGCGGGTCCCAGCCCCACTACCACCGGACGGTCTGTCAGAGGCTTTGCGCCCTCTTCCGTAACTGCACTGTGATAAGTCATATCCGGTGCTGTTTCCAGCTTCAGCTTGCCTTCAGAAGGCAGCCGCAGATTCTTTTTCGGGTTCTTTCGGGATGCAACATTGAAGTCCACGGAATATACCCAGCAGAGATTCTGCTTGTCCCGGGCATCGATGGACTCCTTCACGATTTCCCACTCTTTTATAAACAGATCCCTGCCGCCGATTTTTTTCAGAATCTTTTCAGGAATCTTATCCTTCGGTTCTCCCACAGGGAGCTTAATCTGATGAATTCTGTACATATTCTACTCCTTTGCTCCCCACAGGGCTTCTGTCATGGCCCTGCCGGCACGAAGACCTGTCTGCCATGCGTAATGCAGATTCCAGCCGCCGCACGGACCGTCGTAATCCAGAACTTCCCCTGCAAAATAGAGCCCTTCCACCAGCTTTGATTCCATGGTGTCTTCCTTCACTTCATCCAGCACCACGCCGCCGCGGGTCACCTGGGCATCGTTCCAGCCTTTGGTTCCGCTGACGGTAAACCGCAGGTCTTTCAGCAGAGCTGCAGCAGTTTCCGCACCTTCTGTTCTTTCCAAAATATATCCGGCCAGCTTTTTCCGCACAAGCCCGCGGAGCATCTGATCTTCTGGCTTTCTGCCAAGTACTGCCTTAACCTCTTCCGTTCCGTACTCCGGAACCAGATCCAGGCAAAGCTCATACTCAGCGAAGGCATCTTCAAAAGATTTCTCCGGATTGAGCACCAGCAGTCTGGACAGATTCATGATACAGATACCGGAAAGGGAATCCTTATTAAACTGCACTTCCCCCTCTTCTTCCGCCACCAGGTTTCCACAGTGAAGCAGGCTAACCTTGGCCTTGGCACGGACACCGGCAAGCGGTGCCAGATCTTCCTTTACCTCCACAGGTACCAGAGACGGTGCCAGACGGGTTACCCTATGACCCAGCTTCCGGGCGATGCTGTAACCATCGCCGGTAGTTCCAAAAGTGCTGTAGGACTTTCCGCCCATGGCAATCAGCAGTTTGCTGCAGCGGATTCCAAAGGTTCCGCCCTTGCCTTCTGTCACCAGAATAAAACCGCCTTCCGCGGCCGGAACCACGCGGGTAATCTGGCAGCTGGTCATGATTTCTACATTTAAATCTCTTGCAGTTTCTGTCAGCAGAGCAGAAACTTCGCCCGCTTCCTCACTGTAAGGATACATTCTGCCCGCTTCATCGGTACGGGTCAAAAGTCCCAGGCAATCAAAAAAACTGTCCACTTCTTCACGTTCAGTGCAGGCGATATTGGACAGATTGCATCTGCCATTGCCTGTTGCGGACAGTTTCTTGCCCGGAACTTCTTTTTTTTCGATCAATGCGATACGAAGGGCCGACGGCGCCTCCTGAGATTTTGCCAGAAGGCCGGCTTTCACTGCCGCAGCAAGTCCTGCCGCACCGCCTCCTGCAATCACAATATCGAACTTACAAGTTACCGGTAATTTCATATTTTTCTGTTATCCTTCCACATTACTGGTATCTTCCGCCTTTTCGGTACCCGGCTTCGGTGCCAGAGTCAGGTCCAGCTCCTCTGCAGGTGTTTCACAGATAACACGCAGTTCTGCACGTGTTTCCTTGGCGAATTTGATAGCCATCTTTGCTGCCTGATGTGCTTCTTCTGCCTTGGCAGCAGCTTCTTCCATCTTTTCTTCCTTGGTCTTCAGGAAGTCCGGCTTACGGATCTTAATGGTTGCACCTACGTTTGCGATATTAACGCCGCCGGTAATCATGTAAATACCCACCAGTGTTACTGTGGATAAATCGAAGAGATCCTGGTCAAAGAAAGCATACAGCCCCAGGATGATATTTACCAGACCGATAACCAGAAGGTTGTAGAAACCTTCGCCTCTGTCATCAATTTTCTCCCAGGCATGTACGAAGTTACGGATACCGGAAAAGAGAATCCACAGCCCCAGAACCAGCGGAACCGCTGCCTCCGCAGACAGCTTGTTCATCAGAATCAGGGCACCCAGCATAAATGTGCAGGTACCGTCAATCATGATCCAGCTCTTAACTTCATCTTCTCCTCTATATCCGCTATAGGACAGGCATTCCACTACACCTGCCACTGCGAAAACCAGTCCCACAATGAAGGCCATGGACATGAAGGTCAGTCCGCCGTTGGCCACAAGGAAAATCCCGGTCGCAGAAAACAGTACGCCTGTCAGCATAGTAATTATTCTCATGGTAAGTCCTCCTTATCATCCTTATATTATACTTTGTAAAGGCCTTCAAGTCAAGAAAAGGCGTGTCCATTCACAAAAAACACATATAGCCTGCTCCCCTTCCATGTGGTAAAATAGAGAAAAACAGCGAAGAAAGGAGTGAATGTGTCCCATGACAGGAAAAGACAGAGTGATTCTGCACTGCGATATGAACGGATTTTATGCATCTGTGGAACTTCTGGACCGGCCGGACCTGGACGGAAAACCGGTGGCAGTCTGCGGCGATCCGGAAAGCCGCCACGGTATTATCCTGGCAAAGAATGAACTGGCCAAGGCTGCCGGTGTCATCACTGCCGAAACCATCTGGCAGGCGAAAAAGAAATGTCCGGATCTGCAGCTTGTGCGTCCCCACCGTCATAAATACACACACTACTCCCGGCTGATCAATCAGATTTATCTTCGCTATACCGATATGGTGGAGCCCTTCAGTATTGATGAATCCTGGCTGGATGTAACCGCAAGCCAGGGACTTTTCGGCACCGGAAAAGAGATCGCCGATGACATCCGCCGTACTGTCCGGGAGGAAACCGGACTGACCCTGTCTGCCGGCGTATCATTCAACAAAATCTTCGCCAAGCTGGGCAGCGACTATAAAAAGCCTGACGCCACCACAGAAATTACCAGGGAAAACTTCCGGGACATCCTGTGGCCTCTGCCGGCCCGGGATATGATTTTCGTAGGCAAATCTACTTCCGACCGGCTGCTGAAATCCGGTATCAAGACCATAGGTGACATTGCCATAAGTGATCCGAAAATGCTGACGGCCCTCCTTGGAAAACAGGGCCAGATGCTCTGGAACTATGCCAACGGTTACGATTCTGCTCCCGTAGCCTGCTACGGAGAAGCCGAACCGGTGAAATCCATCGGAAACGGTATCACCTTCCGCCGCAACCTGATGAATGAAGACGATATCATCACCGCACTTACAGGACTTTCCGATACGGTAGCCAGCCGTCTCCGCCATCACAAGATGAAAGCCTTCGGCGTAAAAGTGGATATTAAAGATCCTACCTTTACCACCATCAGCCGCCAGAAACAGCTGCTCATTCCTACCAACCTGGCCTCGGAACTGACCCGCAGCGCCATGGAGCTGATTCACGAAAGCTGGCGGCCGGGTGCACCCATCCGTATGCTGACAGTTTCCGCCATCAATCTTTGTGATGAGATGGTGGAAGAACAGATCAGCCTCTTCTCTGCGGACAACCAGAATCACCAGCAGGGAGAAAAAATCGAGCGAACCATGGATAACATCCGAAGCCGCTTCGGATCCGCCGCCATCACCTTTGCCGGAGTGCTGGGAAACGATATTGGAATCGATGTTCATGATTCCGATAACGATACTGAATAAAAAAGCCGGTCTGTATTTCGTGCTCGTCACAGGCGCAAAAGCGTCTGCGGAATCGCACGGCATACAGCCGGCTCTTTTTAATTCTTTTTAATTTGTTCTGAATTCAGCCACAATCGGTTCGATATACTTACGGTCGATATAATCTGCACCTTCTGTCATATCCTTATAAAGCTGCTTCTGGGCATCGGTTCCGGTATAACGTTCTCCCTCCAGCATGCGGATGCAGACTTTGATAATACCCTTATCAATACCTGTCACCTTCTCCGGACGGAATGCACCTTTACAGTAATATAGGGTCATGTTCCGCAGTTCCGGCTTATCCAGGTTGATGTCACGGACATCAATGCGGTTCTGCCTGTCATCTACACTGAGGCCTACCACAAAAACCACAACTTTCTTTTCCTTCAGAATCCAGTGGTTCTTTTTGATCAGTTCGAAGCCCTTGATACCGCCGGCCTGCAGACCTCCGCCGAAAATAATGTTATCATAATTGGCGAAGTGTTTTGCCTTAAAATCCTCCGCTCTCACCAGATCACAGTTCAGCTCATCGGCAATCCAGCGTGCGTACTGTGCAGTGGCTCCATATTTGCTTTTATAGATTACTACTGTTCTTTCCATATTTCCTCGATTCCTCTTCCCCTCTACTTACTCAGTATGGAAATCAGATCATATATATTCTGATTAAACTCCTTCGGCATCGTCAGTGCATCCTCCAGATCATAAGCAACCACTGCGCCCTGACTCATTCCCACAGCCTTGCTTGTGGAATCAGCATACAGCAGTTCCACCGCTTTAGCCGCAGTCAGAGTAGCCAGCGTGCGGTCATTTAAAGTCGGGTTACCCCCGCGCTGCAGATACCCCAGCACAACCTTACGGGTTTCTTTGCCGGTTCTGGATTCAATGAGGCGGGCCAGTTCACCGCTGGTCATTTCTGTGCCTTCAGCCTTGATAATAATGCTGTGCAGCTTGCCCCTGTGGCTGCCTTCAATGATACGGCGGCACACTTCGTTGATGTCCACCGGTACTTCAGGCACCAGGACAGCTTCCGCCCCGCCTGCGAGGCCTGCATACATGGCTATATCGCCGCAGTGGCGTCCCATTACCTCAATAACGGTAGTTCTGTCATGGGCAGAAGACGTGTCACGAAGCTTGGTAATTGCCTCCAGCACGGTATTCACAGCCGTATCAAAACCAATGGTGAAGTCACTGTAATTCAAGTCATTATCAATGGTTCCAGGCAGACACATCACAGTAACACCGTGCTGCGACAGTTCTCTTGCCCCTCTCATGGAACCGTCTCCTCCGATGACCACCAGTCCTTCGATACCAAAGGTACGGAGCATTTCAGCCCCTTTTTTCACCCCATCCGCTGTACGGAACCGTTCACTTCTGGCCGTTTTCAGGATAGTACCTCCCCTGTGGAGAATATCACCCACAGAATTGCGGTCCATCTGGCGGATCTCCCCATCCAGCAGACCTTCATATCCACGGCTGATGCCATAAACTTCCATTCCTTTATCAATCCCGCACCGCACGACTGCACGGATTGCTGCATTCATACCCGGAGAATCTCCCCCGCTGGTCAGTACTGCTATTCTTTTCATACTCTATTCCCTCTGCAATTTCACATTTTCTTTTCCCAGAATGGCTGCAAGCTGAATTCCAAGATTTCTGTCCGGCTCTGCCCAGAGCTGACGGTCTGTCCGGAGTGTCCTTCCCTCCGGCAGGTAAATCAGCACCTGTGCCTTTCCAGGGTGACGCTTCAGTACGCTCTTCACCTGTTCCAGGGTTACTTCCGCATTCATATCTGCCGTCAGTTTCACCTTCACCATACCCACAGGCTTTTCGTCCCCTGCTGCTTCCGCCGGGGCTTCTGCAGGTTTCTGTTGCTGCGTCCGGGCTGCTGCCGGCTGCTGCTGGCTGCTGCGGTATCCGCCTCTCTGGCTGAATCCCTTTTCGAAAGCTTCTTCAATGGTCAGCACCTCATCGGCCAGCACCTTCGGAGCTTCTTCTTCCTTGAAGTTCAGAGTACCCTTTACGGCTACTACCTTATCCACTTCAATTGCATTCAGACAGCGTTCATATACATTCGGGAAGACCACCACTTCGGTGACACCGTACAGGTCCTCAAGCTGCAGGAATGCCATCATCTTGCTGCTCTTGGTAATCAGGGTTTTCTTCGTATCAATCATACCGGTCATGATGACCTGCATGCCGTCCTGAATCTTCTTTCCGCAGGATGCTGTGGCTACGGTACCGCAGGCCAAACAGTCTGCATTCGGGTCGCCTGCTTCCACACCTTCTGCCGCATGATTCAGCTGATCACTGGTCACCGTAGCCAGCTTTTCCATCTGCTCTGCGTAATCGTTCAACGGATGGTCGGTCAGGTAGATACCCAGCATTTCCTTTTCCAGGGTCAGCTTCACGTCCTTACTGAACTCTTCGATGTCCGGCAGACGCTGCTCCAGGCCTCCTGCTGCCATCTCATCGGTTGCAATCTGGAAGAGCGAAATCTGGCCTTCCAGGTTCTTTTTCGACATATTCTGTGCGGACTCCACCAGTCCCTCAAAACAGGCTGTATGAGCCGCTCTGGTGCCTTCCAGGCAGTCTGTAGCACCGGCCTTGATTAAACTTTCAATGGCTTTCTTATTCACCTGGCTGATTTCCAGATTGCTGATGAACTGGTTCAGGGTCTTCGGACAGCCTTTGTCTTCTCTTGCTGCAATGATGGCGTCAATGGCACCTTCGCCCACGTTCTTCACACCCAGCAGTCCAAAGCGGATTTTGCCGTCTTCCACGCTGAACTTCTTCTGGGAAGCGTTTACGCAAGGCGGAAGCACCTGAATTCCCATCTCATTGCAGTTACGGATATATTTTGCGATGGAGTCAGAGTCACCCATGACACTGGTCATGAGAGCGGCCATAAATTCCACAGGATAATATGCCTTCAGATAGCCTGTTTCGTAGGCAACCACTGCGTAAGCCGCAGCATGAGATTTGTTGAAAGCGTATTCTGCGAAGGACACCATATCGGCAAAGATCGCTTCACCGGCAGCTTCCGGAATGCCCTTTCGCACGCATCCTTCGATTTCCACGGTGCCATCCTCAGCAGTCTTACCGTGAATGAAGTACTGCTTTTCTTCCAGCATCACGTCCATTTTTTTCTTGGACATGGCACGGCGCACCAGGTCGGAACGTCCGTAGCTGTAGCCCCCCAGGTCACGCACAATCTGCATTACCTGCTCCTGATAAACCAGACAGCCGTAGGTAACGTCCAGAATCGGCGCCAGTGCAGGGTCTACATATTTGATGCCCTTCGGATTCTTCTTATTTTCGATGTATTTCGGAATGGAGTCCATCGGGCCCGGACGGTAGAGGGAAATACCCGCTACCACGTCTTCAAAGCAGGTAGGCTTCAGGTTCTTCATGAACTGAGTCATGCCGGAGCTTTCCAGCTGGAAGACACCGCAGGTGTTGCCTGCCGCAATCATTTCATATACTTTCGGATCGTCATAGCCCATCTTTGCAAAATCGATGGTAACGCCGTAATCTTTTTCAATCATTTCCAGAGCATCACGGATCACCGTCAGGTTTCTGAGACCCAGGAAGTCCATCTTCAGCAGCCCCAGCTCTTCGATGGTGGTCATGGTAAACTGAGTGGAAATGCCTTTATCTGAGCTGTACAGCGGTACATATTCATCCACCGGTGCCTTGGAAATTACCACACCGGCTGCGTGGGTGGATGCATTGCGCGGCATACCTTCCAGAGAGCGGGCCATGTCGATGACCTGCCGCACCATTTCCTCGTTTTCATAGCGGGCATGGAGTTCCGGATTGGTTTCCAGTGCCTTGTCGATGGTCATGTGCAGATCAAACGGAATGGCCTTGGCGATGGCATCGGTATCTGCGTAGCTGACCATAAGGGCACGGCCCACGTCACGGACTGCCGCCTTTGCCTTCATGGTACCGAAGGTAATAATCTGTGAAACACGGTCTTCCCCGTACTTTCTCTTTACATAATCGATCACTTCCTGCCGGCGTTCGTAGCAGAAGTCGATATCAATATCAGGCATGCTGACACGTTCCGGATTCAGGAATCTTTCAAAGATCAGATTGTAGCGGATCGGGTCAATATCGGTGATTTTCAGGCAGTATGCAACCAGGGATCCAGCCGCAGAGCCTCTGCCTGGTCCCACCATAATCTTATTCTGTTTCGCGTAATTTATGAAGTCCCATACGATGAGGAAGTACTCCACATAGCCCATGGAAGCGATGGTTCCCAGCTCGTAGTTGAGTCTTTCGATGAGTTCCTGCCCCGGCTGGCTGCCGTAGCGCTCAATGAGACCTTCATGGCAAAGCTGGCGCAGATAGGTTTCATTATCCAATCCGTCCGGTGCCGTAAATTCAGGCAGGTGATATTCACCAAACTTGAATTCCATGTTGCACTGGTCCGCAATGACCTGCGTGTTTGTAATGGCCTCCGGCACTCCCGCAAAGAGCTTTTTCATTTCATCTTCGCTCTTCAGGTAGAACTGGTCGTTGGGGAACTTCATCCGGTTCGGGTCATCGATGGTTGTGGCAGTCTGGATTGCCAGAAGCACATCGTGGGCCTCCGCGTCTTCCTGCTTCACATAATGAACGTCATTGGTTGCCACCAGCGGCAGATTCAGTTCCTTCGCCAGACGCAGCATGTTCGGATAAATGTACTGCTCTTCTTCCAGGCCCTGATCCTGCAGCTCCAGATAGAAGTTGCCCGGACCGAAGATTTCCGAAAGAGCCAGGGCTTCGGATTTTGCGCCTTCATAGTCGTTGTTCATGAGGCGGTACTGTACCTCGCCGGCAAGGCATGCGGACAGACAGATGAGCCCGTCGCTGTACATGCGCAGCACATCCTTATCAATACGCGGTTTATAGTAATATCCCCTGGTGAAACCCAGAGATACAATTTTAATCAGGTTCTGATAGCCGGTTTCATTCTTTGCCAGCAGCACCAGATGCCCCTGGTGTTTGTCCTTATCGGCTTCCTTATCCAGCATCCCACGCTTGGCAGTATAGACTTCGC
Source organism: Bacillota bacterium (assembly GCA_017556505.1). Taxonomy (GTDB): domain Bacteria; phylum Bacillota; class Clostridia; order Peptostreptococcales; family Anaerovoracaceae; genus RGIG7179. Next base: position 12,567 of record JAFYNS010000181.1, read on the forward strand.
AGCCAATAATCGGCTTGATTCCCTGCTTCTTGCATTCTTTATAAAAATCAATCACACCAAACATGACACCGTGATCCGTGATGGCCACGCTGTCCATTCCCAGTTCCTTCACCCGGCGCACCAGATCCTTAATCCGGGCTGCACCGTCCAGCAGGCTGTATTCAGTATGTACATGCAGATGTGTAAAAGCCATAGGTCGTCCTCCTTAATCTGAATATTTTACCACAGATTGCGTCGTTTGGCAAACAGACCTATGATATATAGACATTCTATTTTTTTGTTTCCATGCCTCTAAGCAAAATCTGTTTTTTAGAGCTTTTATGTATTTCATCATCCACAGCTCTATCTTTTCATGGGGAAATCGAACCGTTCAGTTCCTATTTATCCAGCAGCTCTAAAAAATCTGTAAATTATTAGAGCTTCAGGTTCTAAATCCGCCTTGGTGTCTAAGTATTCTTATAGATTTTAGAACTTTTACAGCCAAAATTGCTGCCAGCTCTAAATTATACGCCGTAGCAGCCACCTCTCTCACAAATTTCATCGATCACTCGTGAAATCACAGTTACATCCAGTGTTCCATCTGCATTATCCGCAGTCAGAAATAGGTTTTTTCCCAATGTATAGCCAGCCAGATGATACATTTGGAGTTTTCTCGCCTGCGCTTTCGTGTAGCTGTCACTGGACAGCATCCCCAAATGTTCCCAGATAATGATTTCTCCGCTATCCAGATATATCACAAAATCGGGATGCATGGTAACGCGTCCCCGTCCCGGGATTTCAAGACAGATGGGTTCTTCATACACAAACCGAACACGGCGTCCGGTCATCATATTTACGATAATGGTTTCCGATTTGCTGCGTACACAGAATCCGGCCAAAGTTGGCTGAGTCAAGAGCTCCGAATGCACTGCACGGGCGATTGCATCATTCTGTTTTCGTCGAATATCTGCTGTCACAGTTGGTTCTGCCGCACCTTCTGCATATATCGGTTTCAGTTCTTTAAGCACATGTTCCCTGCTGTAGGAGCGGTATATGTCCAGAAGCTTTTCCTGTGCTTTAATGTTCTTCTGCATGATACACACACTGTGTTTTAAAAAAGCCTTTCTGCAAAGAGCCTCGATTAATTCCACTTCTGTATGTTTTACATGACGCTGCATTCGGCGTCCTGATTTTCTTACCATATACTTGTAATATGTTTTTTTACCCACCTGGTATCTGCTTAAACTTCCTTCGGGAAGTCCTTCAAGTTCTTTTTCATATTCAGACAGCAGCCGTTTCTGATATTCCACATCTTTTTTCAGTTCTAATTTAAAGTTTCTCATTCCTTCCTGCTCCTTTCGTGAACAACAAAAAAGGCAGCCCGACCGCTGCATTTACAGTGCAGTGTCAGATTGCCTTTTTCCGCTTATACTATTATAGCAGATGCAAACTTTGTTTTCTGTACAATTTAAAAATTTCCTTTTCACATTTTCCAAATCCATGGTACAATACAGACAGATTTACAAACGGGAGGAACCCATGTTCAATCTTAAGAAACCAATAAAATACATTCTGGCTCTGCTGCTGATTCTCATTTTGATTGTGGGCGGTTATCTTGCTTATGTGTTTGCAAGTTACTACAGAATTGAAGATCATCAGCAGCTGGTACCGGAGCTGACATGTGCCACCTTTGGCGAGCTTTCATGCACCGTACCCGCAGTAAATGTGCCGCTGAACGAAGAACTGACTGTTACCTCATGGAATATCGGCTTCGGCGCCTATACCGATCAGTACAGCTTCTTTATGGATGGAGGCAAGTACTCCCGGGGATTCAGTGAAGATGCAGTTCTCGAAAATACGAAAACCATGGCAGGAAAGATGGCTGAAATGAAATCAGACTTTTATCTGGTTCAGGAAGTGGACATCGATTCCACCCGATCTTACCATATTGACCAGAAACAGCTCCTGACTTATGCACTGCCTGGACGAAGCAGCACCTTTGCACTGAACTATGATTCACCGTATCTGTTCTATCCAATTACAGAACCTCACGGAAAATCCGTAGCCGGTCTTCTGACACTGGCCGATTTTGAGATTAAATCCTCAGTGCGCCGCAGCCTGCCGATTCAGGATGACCTGGCCAAGCTGGTGGATCTGGACCGCTGCTATACCGTAAACCGTCTGAATACAGAGGATGGACGTGAACTGGTGCTTTATAACTTCCACCTGTCCGCTTACACCACCGATCCGACTATCGCAAATCAGCAGCTGGAAGTACTCTATGAAGATATGGCAGCTGAATACGCAGCAGGCAATTACATCATCTGCGGAGGCGACTTCAACAAGGACCTGCTTGGTGATTCCGGAAAAATCTTCGGCGTCTCAGGTTCAGACTACAGCTGGGCTCAGCCCCTTCCTGTGGAGAATATCCCCGCGGGATTCAGTCTGGCTGCACCATTCAATGATGAAGTTCCCGTACCAAGCTGCCGTAATGCAGACCGTCCGTGGGACCCGGAAACCAATTTCCAGATTACCATTGATGGATTTATCGTATCCGACAATGTGGAAGTACTGCAGGCTGATGTAGTAGATTACCAGTTCGCATACTCCGACCATAATCCGGTACAG
>JAFYNS010000182.1 GCA_017556505.1 Bacillota bacterium
TATAAAGAATGGTTTGCACTGGAGCTGGCTGCAAATCCGAATGGTTCTGAATATGATTATTTTGAACTTTCTGAGAAAGATGGCAAGATTCTGGTAAAAGGAAATGATGGTGTGTCTCTTGCTACCGGTATTAATCATTATCTGAAATATTATTGTAATGTGAATATTTCCCAGGTAGGAGATCAGGTGAATATGCCTGCAACCATGCCTGTAATCCATCAGACAGTACATAGAGAAACAAAAGCGCAAGTACGATATTCGTATAATTATTGTACCTTATCTTACTCCATGGCTTTCTGGGGAGAAGAGGAATGGAGAAACGAACTTGACTGGCTGGCATTAAATGGTGTGAATGTAGTGCTTGATGCTACAGCACAGGAAGAAGTTTGGAGACGTTTCCTGGGAGAGTTAGGTTATTCTCATGAAGAGATTAAGGATTTTATTGCAGGTCCGGCATATTATGCATGGGCTTACATGGCAAATCTTTCCGGTTTTGGTGGTCCGGTTCATGATTCCTGGTTTGAGGAAAGAACAGAACTGGCCAGAAAAAACCAGCTTATTATGAGAACACTGGGTATGCAGCCGGTATTACAGGGATACAGCGGTATGGTTCCCACGGATATTAAGGATCATGATGCTAATGTACAGATTATTGGGCAGGGAAAATGGTGTTCCTTCCAGAGACCTGCAATGCTGGTAACCACTTCTGACAAGTTTGATGAATATGCAGAAAAATTCTATGCATGTCAGAAAGAAGTATATGGAGATGTCAGTGATTATTATGCTACCGACCCGTTCCACGAAGGTGGTAATACCGGAGGTATGAACTCCAGTGATATTGCCAGGGAAGTATTGACATCCATGCTGAAAGCAGATTCCGATGGCGTCTGGATTATTCAGGCATGGCAGGGAAATCCAACCACAGCATTATTGAATGGTTTAGATCAAATTGAAAATGGAGCACAGCATGCACTGGTTCTTGACCTGTATGCGGAGAAGACACCTCATTATGGAGAAACAGGAGGCTCCTATGGGGACACAGATGAATTTGACGATACCCCATGGCTTTTCTGTATGTTGAATAACTTTGGCGGCCGTCTGGGTCTCCACGGACACTTAGACAATCTGGCAAAGAATGTTCCGGCAGCATTAAACAGCAGAGAACATATCGCCGGTATTGGAATTACACCGGAAGCCAGTGTCAATAACCCAGTATTATATGATTTCTTCTTTGAGACCATCTGGCAGGAAGATGCGACCCGGGAGGTACAGGAGATTAATCTGGACGAATGGCTTGAAAAATATGCACAGAGAAGATACGGGGGAGTCAGTGAATCCGCAAATCAGGCGTGGGAAATTCTGAAAGAGACCGTATATAAGTCCGATTTAAACAATCTGGGTCAGGGAGCACCGGAATCGGTAGTCAATGCAAGACCGGCACTGAGTATTCAGGCAGCATCCACCTGGGGAAATGCGGTTGTCAGCTATGATAAAGTGCAGCTGGAAAAAGCAGCTCAGTTATTGTTGGAAGATTATGAAACTCTGAAAAACAGTGAAGGATATCTGTATGATGTGGCAACGGTGTTACAGCAGGTTCTCTCCAACAGTGCCCAGGAGTATCAGAAAAAGATGGCGGCAGCCTATCAGGCACGTGATCTGGCAAAATTCGAAGAATATGCAGCTGTTTTCATGTCTATTATAGAGGATATGGAAAAAGTAACCGCTACCAGTGAATACTATCTGTTAGGCCGATGGGTAGAACAGGCCAAAGCCCTGGCTAAGAATGCCGATGATTTTACCAGAGAATTGTATGAAGTAAATGCCAAAGCCCTGGTTACTACATGGGGTTCATATAATCAGGCAGAAAGCGGCGGATTAAAAGATTATTCCAACCGTCAGTGGTCAGGATTAATTGGTGATTTCTATAAAGTAAGATGGGAACGCTGGATTGATGCCAGAGTCAAAGAGCTGAAGGGCGAATCCTATGAGACAAATATTAACTGGTTCCAGTGGGAATGGGAATGGGTAAGAAAAAATACAGAATATACAACCATTCCTACTTCTCAGGACTTAAAGGCAATGGGAACCAGGATTCTTGCAGACTATACCTCTGCTAATCCTGCTGCAGATGCAGGCAAAGATGTGGATCCTGCATCTATGACAGTGTATGCTGAAAATTACCAATCAGGCGTTCTTACAGAAGGTGATCCGAAGTTTGTATTAGATGGAAACAGTAGTACCTGGTGGCACACCGAATATAAGGACACTGACAGAGAAACACAGTATCTGATATTTACTTTTGACAAGGTAAGAAAAATTGATGGTATGCGTTTCCTGCAAAGACAGAGTGGTGTTAATGGTGTAGTAACAAAATACGATCTTTTCATCAGAGAAAAGGATACTGATGAGTGGACAAAGGTTGTGGAAGACGGAAGTTTAGAAGATGACAGAGGATGGCAGAAAGTAACTTTTAATGCAGTAGACGCAAAAGAAGTAAAATTCCAGGTGGAAGAAGCAAAATCTGATACCGGCAATAAATTTGCAGCCGCGGCAGA
>JAFYNS010000183.1 GCA_017556505.1 Bacillota bacterium
AAGCGGCAGACGTCCTTTGCTCAGCTGGATGTAACACCGGAGCTGGATGACGATATCAGCGTGGAAATCGATCCGGAAGATCTGCGTATCGATACCTACCGAAGCAGCGGTGCCGGCGGCCAGCACGTTAATAAGACGGACTCCGCTATCCGAATCACCCACCTGCCGACCAATATTGTAGTAACCTGCCAGAACGAACGAAGCCAGCATCAGAACAAGGACATGGCCATGAAGATTCTGAAGGCCAGACTGACCGAGCTGGCAGAGCAGGAACACAAGGAAAATCTGAAAGAACTGAAGGGCGACTATTCCATGAATACCTGGGGATCCCAGATCCGTTCTTACGTTTTCCAGCCTTACACCATGGTTAAGGACCACCGTACAGGTGCGGAAACTGCCAACGTACAGGCAGTTATGGACGGCAGCATCGATTATTTTATCAATGAAAAACTGAAGTTTAAGGAAGAATAGGGGGCGGCCACGCCGCACCCGTGAGGTAATACATTGGATATCATTCAGAAATTAGCAGCAGAATTTAAAATAAAAGTATCTCAGGTGGAAAACACCGTAGCCCTGATTGACGAGGGCAATACCATCCCCTTCATCGCCCGTTACCGTAAGGAAGTAACCGGCGGCCTGACAGACGTGGTGCTCCGTGATCTGGACGAGCGTCTGTCCTACCTGAGAAACCTGGAAGAAAGAAAAGAAGAAGTCATCCGTCTCATCGAAGAACAGGGCAAGCTGACTGAAGAACTCCGCGGAGAAATCCAGAAGGCAGAAGTTCTGCAGAGAGTGGAAGACTTATACAAGCCGTTTAAGCAGAAGAAGGCAACCCGTGCGTCCAAGGCCAAGGAAAGAGGCCTGGAACCGCTGGCTATGATTATCTACAGCCAGCTGCTGACCAAGGGTACACCGGAAGAGGTTGCTGCCCCATACATCAACGAAGAAAAGGAAGTTCCGACTGCAGAAAAGGCTCTGGCAGGTGCCTGCGATATCATCGCGGAAATGATTGCCGATGACCCTGAAATCACTGCAGCCGTAAGAGAAAAGACCTGGAATGCAGGTCTTATCGCCACCGAAGCGGTGGATGCGGAAGAAAAGACTGTCTACGACATGTACTACGACCGCAGCGAAGCCCTGTCCAAGATTCCGAACCACAGAGTTCTGGCCATCAACCGCGGCGAAAAGGAAAAGAAGCTGAAGGTAAAGGTGTCCGTAGACGCAGAGCAGATCCATGCACTGATCGGAAGGGATACTTTGAAGAGCGAAAAGAACATCTTCTACGGTATGATGCAGGATACCATCGCTGACGCCTACAAGCGTCTCATGGCACCGTCCATCGAACGTGAAATGCGAAACACCCTGACTGAAAGAGCCGAAGCCGAAGCGGTGAAAATCTTTGCAAAGAACACTGAAAGCCTGCTGATGGCACCGCCTGTAAGAGGCAAGCGTGTCATTGCCATCGACCCTGGCTACCGTACCGGCTGCAAGGTGGCAGTACTGGACGAAACCGGCAAGCTGAAGGCGTACACCACCGTATACCCGACCGAACCGAAGAAGGATATCGCAGGTACCGAAGCGGTGCTGAAGAAGCTGGTGGAAAAGTTCCATACCGATATTATCGTAGTGGGCAACGGTACCGCATCCCGTGAAACAGAGGAAGTGGTTGCAAACTTCATTAAGAAAAATGGCTACGCCATTCAGTATACCATCGTAAACGAAGCCGGCGCTTCCGTTTACTCCGCGTCCAAACTTGCAGCAGAAGAATACCCTGACCTGGACGTAACCACCCGTGGTGCCATGTCCCTGGGCAGACGTCTCCAGGACCCTCTGGCAGAACTGGTAAAAATCGATCCGAAGAGCATCGGCGTGGGCCAGTACCAGCACGACATCAATCAGAAGCTGCTGGAAGGCGCCCTGACCAACGTGGTGGAAGACTGTGTAAACCGTGTAGGCGTGGATCTGAATACCGCATCCCCGTCCCTGCTGTCCTACATCGCAGGCATCAACATGGGTATCGCCAAGAACATCGTGGCATACCGTGAAGAAAACGGCAGCTTCACGACCCGTAAGCAGCTGATGAAGGTACCGAAGCTGGGCGAAAAGGCCTTTGGCCAGTGTGCAGGTTTCCTGCGCATCACCGGCGGTAAGGAACCTCTGGATGCAACTTCCGTTCATCCGGAATCCTACGATGCAGCACGCTCCATGATGGAAAAGCTGGGTGTGGAAGCGGCGGCAATCAAGGCCGGCGGCGACTCCGACATCGAGCGCAAGATCAAGGCTGCTTACCCTGCAAAATCTTTCACCCAGAGTTTATCCCGCATGGCGGCAGAGCTGGGTGTGGGCGAACTGACTCTGGCGGATATCGTGGAAGAACTGAAGAAGCCTGCCCGTGACCCTCGTGAAGATGCACCTCCGGTTGTATTCCGAAACGATGTAAAGAGCTTCGATGACCTGAAAATCGATATGGAAATGACCGGTACGGTACGTAACGTAGTAGACTTCGGTGCCTTCGTGGACATCGGTGTAAAGAACGACGGTCTGGTACACATTTCCCAGATGAGCAATAAGTTCATCAAGCATCCGATGGATGTGGTTTCTGTAGGTGACACCGTAAAGGTTAAGATTATCTCCATCGACCGTGAAAAGATGAAAGTGGGACTGACCATGAAGCTGTAAGGAGTGGACTATGAAGAAATACATTTTATTTGACTTCGATGGGACGCTGGTAAACACCAACGACGTGATTGTGGCGTCCTGGCAGCATACATACAAGCACTACCTGGGCCATGAAGTTCCGGAAGAACATATTACCGCCTGCTTCGGGGAACCGCTTCTGCTTACCATGGAACGGGAATTTCCGGGAGTAGATCCTGTGGAGGCTGCGGCGGTATACCGACAGTTCCAGGGGGAAAACGCAGAACGGCTGGTAACCATCTTCCCTGGAATCAAAGAGCTGCTGGCTGATCTGAAGGAAGCTGGCTATGTACTGGGCATTGTCACATCCAGAACCCGCGTGACAGCTTTGGGGTATATGGATATGTTTGATATAACATCGTATTTCGACGATCTGATATCATGTGATGATACTGCTGTTCACAAACCAAACCCTGAACCTTTGCTTCTGGCTATGTCAAGGCTGGGCGCTGCTCCGGAAGAATGCCTGATGATCGGCGACAGCCCCTTTGACATCAAGTGCGCAAACAATGCTGGCGTGGATTCTGTCATGGTAAACTGGCGTATCACCTGTGATGAAACATCGCTGATAGACGATGCAAAGGTGGATTACTGGATTCACCAGCCTTCCGACCTGCTGGAACTGCTGAAAACGATTTAGGCGCTTCCGCATGTCCAGGCTGCATACCGGAAATCGAACAAAAACGACGAATTCCCGGTATGATTTTATGTCGGACAGATAATTTTGACCGGAGAAAAAAGGATTGAGCCTAAAATACAGTGATTATTTGTAAGAAAATGCCAAAATTCAGACCGATAATTTGATCTGATATCAGAAATAGAAGAACTAATAGCGAAATGATACCGGAAATTACTCAAAAAAGAGTGATTTCCGGTATTCTTCCATCGCATGAACGGAATCGTTCATCATGAGAGGTTATATATGCTGAATATTTACTGCGGACGTGAAAACGTCGACAAGGAAAAGTTCATATTCGACAAAATTCGACAGAGTACGACAGGATTCGACACCCAGGGGGACAGCGGCATCCCGCGGGTCAGTGAAACGCCGCAGGGCAGCCTGCAGAAACCACCGGCCCGTACTATTTTGCTGGTTCCGGACCAGTACACCCTGGAAGCGGAGCAGCAGGCCTTCCGTCACCTGGAAGCGGAGGGGCTTATGGACGTAGAAGTCCTGTCCATGTCCCGACTCGGAAGCCGGCTCATAGCAGAGCTTGGCGGATCCCGCCAGACCTTCATCGACAAGTACGGCCGCCACATGATTCTGGCCCGGATAGCCCGTGAAAACCGTGAAAAACTGCAGGTTTTCCGCGGCCTGGAGGAGCGGAATTCCTTCATCGAAATGGTGAACAACTTTATCTCCGAGCTGAAGCAGTACAACTGCGGTACGGTGGAGATGGAAACCATGGCGGCAGAATCTGCGGAGGGTTCCCATACCCGGCGCAAGCTGGAGGATCTGACGCTGATTTACCGTCTTTATGAAGAGGAAATCCGCGGCAAGTACACCGACTCAGAGGATTATATTGATTTATACCTGTCGAAAATCCGTGACTCCAGGCTGATTGAAGGAAGCCAGATCTGGATTTACGGTTTTGACAGTTTCGCGCCGAAGGCTCTGTCTGTCATCGGTCAGCTGATGCAGCGTGCAGAGGACGTCAATGTGGTCCTCACCTGGGATGAAGGGGGCCGTGATGCGGATCTGTTTGCTTTGACCGATCTGGTCATGGAAAACCTGGAAGCGGAAGCTGCGGCTGCCGGTGTGAAGGCAAGCCGTCAGATGATTGCATCAGACAGGGACAGCATCTGGAACCGGCAGGATATGAGTCCGGCCATGGCCCATGTGGAAAGGGAACTCTACACCCTTCCGTCCCGCCGTCAGGAAGACTGCAGCGGCATTACTCTGGTGGAAGCAGCCGGCCTTTATAACGAAGCGGAAAGTGCAGCCGCGTATGTGCTGCATCTGGTGCGGGAAAAGGGACTGCGGTACCGTGACATCCGTCTTGTCTGCAACGACCAGGATGTGCGGGGGCCGATTCTGGAACGTGTTTTCCAGGAGTACGGCATTCCTGTGTTCAGTGACGGAAAGAAAGATATTTTGTCCAGCCCGGCGGTACAGTATGTGCTGGCTCTGCTGGAAGTGATAAACAGCGAGTACCGGACCGAGGATGTGTTCCGCGTGCTCAAATCCGGTTTTGGCCCGGTGAGCCGGGAGGAAACCACGGATCTGGAAAACTACGCCATTAAATACCGTCTGCGCCGCACCATGTGGAAGCGGCCTCTGGTGAAAGGCGTCAGCGAATACGGGGAGGACGGCTTCCTGAGACTGGAAGATATCCGCCGCCGTGCCATTGAACCAATCAGGCTGCTGGAACCTCTGATAAAAAAAGAGCAGACCACGGCAGCGTTTATCCAGAGCTTTTATAAGTACCTGTACGAAACCGTCTGCCTGCCGGACCGGATTCTGGACTTCATTGCAGTTCAGGAAGAGCTGGGCCGGGTGGATCTGGCCGATGAAACCAGTCAGATCTGGGGCCGCATGATCGGTATTCTGGACCAGATGATGGAAATCATGGGAGACCAGCCTTTTGAGGCGGATGCCTTCCTGGAGCTGTTCCGGGTGGGTCTGTCCCAGGTGGAAATCGGCATGCTGCCGCCGACGCAGGACGGACTGCTCATGGGCACCATGCAGCGTACCCGTGTGAGTCAGGCGGAGGCTCTGGTGGTGGTAGGTGCCAACGAAGGGGTACTCCCGAAGGAAAAACCGGAAGCCGGACTGTTCAGTACGGAAGAAAAAGAATTATTCAGGGAGCGGGGTGCAGAACTCTGCCGGCGGGATGCCATCGTTTTCATGGAAGAACGGCTGGCCATCTACCGCAACCTGTCCCGCCCGTCAAAATATCTCTGGATGAGCTGTTCTCTCTCCGACGGGGACGGCAAGGAATCCAGGCCCTCATCCGTTTATCTGAAGATGAAGGAGCTGTTCCCTGCCCTGCAGGTGGAGCGTGACGTTCTCAATCAGGAGAACCCGCTGCCTCTGATTCACGGCGGACTCAGCAGTCTGCGCCATCTTACCGAGTCTCTGCAGAATCTGACGGATGGACAGCTGGAACCTGCCTGGAAAGAAGCACTGAGCTGGTACCGGGAACACGATGGCGAAAATCTGGAACGAATCCGTCAGGGCATGGCATTTACCAATACCCAGGAAGCACTGGGCAGTGCTGCAGCACGCCAGCTTTTCCTGAGAAACCCGGAAGGGGCAATTTCCCTCAGCCCATCCCGTCTGGAAAAGTTCTCCCGCTGCCCGTTCTCACACTTTGTGTCCTACGGCCTGCGGCCGGAAGAACGTCGTATTTTCGAAGTGGCACCGCGGGAAATCGGGGATATTTATCACGAATGCCTCATGACCCTGGCACAGACTCTGACACGGGACGACCTGGATGTGACCCATCCTCTGTCTCCGTGGATGACCATTACCAGGGAAGAATGCGGCAGACTGGTAAGAGAAACTGCACGGAAGCAGATGGAAACCTACCGTGAAGGTCTCTTCCATCTGGGCAAAGAAGAATCTTACCGCAGCCAGCGGATTTACGATATCTGCGAAACCGTGTGCTGGACCGTGGTGGAACAGGTTCGTGCCGGTCAGATTGAAAGCTGTGACTTCGAAGTGGGCTTCCGCCGCGGCGGCAAAATCCCTCCGGTTGCACTGGACATCGGCGGTGAAACGGTTTACCTCGAGGGCAAAATCGACCGTGTAGACTGGCTGCCGGATAACCGTGTGAAGATTATCGATTACAAGACCGGGAACGAAAACTTCAGTATAAGAGAAGCCAAAGCCGGATACCGTCTGCAGCTGATGCTCTATCTGCAGGCAGCCTGCGAAGAGAGGAAGAAACCTGCCGGTGTCTTCTATTTCAAGATTACGGAACCTATGGTGGACTCCAGCGATAAGGAATTTGATGCGGAGGAACTGGCCCGTGAAATCCGGAAGAACTTCAAGCTCAACGGCGTCATGGTGGATGATCCGGGCGTGATTAAGTCCATCGCCGGCGACTTCAGCGGCTACTCGGAAATCGTGCCTCTCCGTGCAGGAAAAGAGAAAATCAGCGGTACGGGAAAGGAAAATCTGATCAGCGAAGAAGATTTTGCGGAGCTGCGGGATGCGGTCATGTCGAAAACCGTCGAAATTTGCCGAAACCTGGCAGACGGTAACATCGATATTCATCCGATGAAGACGAAAGAGCGGTCAGCCTGCACCTACTGTGAGTACAAAGGCATATGCCGTTTCGATACAGTCTTTGAGGGATGCAGCTATAATATCGTATAAAAGGCACTGAAAAGTGCCTTTTTGCCTTGCACTCGGGCCGCAAACATGATAAAATAACTGAATAGTTATATTATGGTATAAGGGAAAGTGTGCCATAATGAAAACTGATTTTTTAGGAGGATCGAATGATGAAGGAGAGATACCCACGGCTGGAGTTCAATCTGGCCAGTTTAAAACACAATGTAGCGCACACCGTTGAACTGTGCGGAAGCTGCGGAATTCAGGTTGCAGGTGTAATCAAAGGAGCAACCGGCGACGTGGAAGTTGCCAGAACATTTGAACAGGGCGGGGCTGCGTTCATCGCTTCTTCACGTTTGGAACAGATAGAAGATGCGAGAAATGCCGGCATCGAAAAGAAAATGATTCTGATCCGTATCCCTATGCTCAGTGAAGTGGAAGATGTTATCCGTCTGTGTGACATCAGCCTGAACAGTGAGCTGGAAGTGCTGAAGGCACTGAATGAAGAGGCATGCAGACAGGGCAAGCTGCATAAGGTTATCCTGATGGCAGACCTGGGCGACCTGCGTGAAGGCTTCTGGGATAAGGATGAACTGGCAGACGTGGCTGAGTACATCGAAAACAAGATGATCAACATTCAGCTGGTAGGTGTAGGTACCAATCTGGGCTGCTACGGTTCCGTACTGCCGACTGCAGACAAGCTGCAGGAACTGGTGGACATCGCAGAAAACATCGAAAAGCGTCTGGGCCGTGAACTGGAATACATTTCCGGCGGCGCGACCAGCAGCTTAATGCGTATTATGGACGGAAATATTCCGAAGAGAATCAACCTGCTGCGTGTAGGTGAAGGTATTCTGGTTGCCAGAGACCTGGAAGAGTTCTATGGCTATGATCTGAGCAAATTCCGTCATGACGTGGTTCGTCTGAAGGCGGAAGTGATTGAGGTGAAGAACAAGCCATCTCATCCGGTTGGTGAAATCGGCGTGGACGCTTTCGGTCACAAGATGGAATACGAAGACCGCGGTATGAGAAAACGTGCCCTGCTGGGCGTGGGCAAGGTGGACTACGGTGCACCATGCGATCTGATTCCGCTGGAAAAGGGCATCGAAGTACTGGGCGCATCCAGTGACCACACCATTATTGATATTGAAGACGCAGAAAAAGACTGGAAAGTCGGCGACATCATGGAATTTGACGTAAATTACGCAACTCTGGTATATCTGTCCAACTGCAGAAACGTACAGATTGCATACGTTTAATACCGAAAACATATAATAAAACAAATAAGCTGAATTAGGAGAGAAATTAAAAAAATGGCTGAAGAAATTCTTTTAACCCAGGAAGGGTATGACAAAATTGTTGCTGAACATGAGCACCTGGTTGCTGTAGGCAGAAAGGAAGTTGCAGAACGTCTGAAGGAAGCGATTTCCTACGGCGATATTTCCGAAAATGCTGAATACGATTCCGCTAAGGACGAACAGGCTGAAATCGAAGAAAGAATCCTGAAACTGGAAGCTATGATCCGTCAGGCTAAGATCATCGAAGAAAACGATGCGCCTAAGGATTACGTAAGCGTAGGTGTAAAGGTGGAAGTGGAATACATGGAATCCGGTGATATTGCAGAATACACTATCGTAGGTTCCACCGAAGCAGATCCGTTCGAAGGCAGAATTTCCAACGAATCCCTGGTAGGTCAGAACCTGCTGGGAAAGAAGGTTGGCGAAGTTGTGGAAATTATCGTACCGGACGGAGTTCTGAACTTAAAGGTTAAGTCCATCAACAAGTAAACCCCTGGGAACAGATCGGAGAGGATAAAAATGAGCGAAGAAATCAGAAATCAGGCTGCTCCGGAAGCAGCCGTTGAAGAAGCAGTTTCTGAAGAAACGTTAAGCGAACAGAGACGAATCAGAAGAGAAAAGCTGAAGGCACTGCAGGAAGCAGGCAGAGACCCATTCCTGAACGAAACCTGGAATGTAACTGCACACAGCAAGGACATTAAGGACAACTTCGAGGCAATGGAAGAACAGGAAGTTTCCTGTGCCGGCAGAATCATGGCTTTCAGAGACATGGGTAAGGCATGTTTTATCGACATTCAGGACAAGCAGGGCAGAATTCAGTGCCATGTAAAGAAGGACGTTCTGGGTGAAGAAGAATATAAGTGGTTCAAGACCTACGACATCGGTGATATCATCGGTGTGGAAGGTACCGTATTCAAGACCAAGCGCGGTGAAGTTTCCATCCAGTGCAGCAAGGTTGTTCTGCTGACCAAGTCCCTGCAGGTTCTGCCTGACAAGTGGAGCGGTCTGAAGGACCAGGATACCAGATACCGTCAGAGATACACTGACCTGATCGTAAATCCTGAAGTAAGAGACACCTTCATCAAGAGATCCAGAATCATCAAGGAAATGAAGCGTGTACTGGAAGAAGACTTCGGATATCTGGAAGTAGATACTCCAATCCTGACTACCATCGCTGGCGGTGCAAACGCAAGACCATTCAACACTCATCATAACACTCTGGACCTGGATATGAAGATGCGTATCTCCAACGAACTGTATCTGAAGAGACTGATCGTTGGCGGTCTGGACAGAGTATATGAAATGGGTAAGATGTTCCGTAACGAAGGTATGGACAGAAACCACAACCCTGAATTCACATCCATGGAATGCTATATGGCTTACGGTAACATGGAAGACACCATGGAAGTTACCGAACAGCTGGTATACAAGGCTGCACTGGCAGTAAACGGTACTCCAATCATCACTTACCAGGGCAAGCAGTTCGACGTAACTCCTCCTTGGAGAAGACTGAACATGGCTGACGCTGTTAAGGAAATCACCGGTGTGGACTTTGATGTAATCAACACTGACGAAGAAGCAAGAGCAGCTGCACTGGAAAAGGGCATGGACCCTGCAGAAGTACAGCACTGGACCCGTGGTAAGATCATCGCTGAAATGTTCGAAGAATTCTGTGAAGATGTTCCAGGCTACCTGGACGGTCCTGTATTCGTAGTAGGACATCCGGTTGAAGTATCTCCTCTGTCCAAGAGAGACCCTAAGGACCCTAGAATCACCAGAAGATTCGAAGGTTACATCAACGGCTGGGAAGTATGTAACGCATTCTCCGAACTGAATGACCCAATCGACCAGTACGACAGATTCGTAGTACAGCAGGCACAGCTGGATTCCGGCGAAGACGATGAAGCACATCCAATGGATATGGACTTCGTAAACGCGCTGGAAGTTGGTATGCCTCCTACAGGCGGTCTGGGCGTAGGTATCGACAGAGTTATCATGCTGATCTGTGACGCTCCAAGCATCAGAGACATCATCCTGTTCCCAACCATGAAGCCGCTGGATTCCGATAAGAAGAAGGCTCCTAAGGTGGAAGAAGAAGTGGAAGATGTAAAGGCATCCGAACCAATCGACTTCTCCAAGGTTGAAATCGAGCCTCTGTTCAGCGATTTCGTAGACTTCGAAACATTCTCCAAGTCCGATTTCAGAGCAGTAAAGGTTAAGTCCTGTGAAGCAGTTCCTAAGTCTGCCAAGCTGCTGAAGTTCGTTCTGGACGACGGTACTGAAAACGACAGAATCATTCTGAGCGGTATTCACCCTTACTACGAACCGGAAGAACTGCTGGGCAAGACTCTGGTAGCAATTACAAACCTGCCGCCAAGAAAGATGATGGGTATCGAATCCAACGGTATGCTGTTGTCCGCAGTACACCAGGAAGAAGGCGAAGAAAAGCTGAACCTGCTGATGGTTAGCCCAAGAATCCCTGCTGGTGCCAAGTTATACTAATAGACAAAATCACGAAGTGAGAAGTCAGAGCCCGTGCTGCGGCACAGGCTTGAGATTGCCACCCGAAAGGGTGGCAATTTTTGTAAGGAGGAAATGTTATGAATTTTAGTCTGACACTCTACTGGCCAATCCTGCTGGCCGTATTTTCTGACATTTTTTATCAGATCTGTGCAAAATCCACTCCGGCAAACCTGAACCCCTTCGCATCCCTGACCGTCACCTATCTGGTGGGTGCGGCGGTTTCCGCGTTGATTTTCTTTCTCACCAGTGGCGGGGCAAACCTGCTGGCAGAGTGGAAGAACATAAACTGGACCACCTTCGTGCTGGGTCTGGCCATCGTAGGTCTGGAAGCCGGTTCCATCTACATGTATAAGGCGGGTTGGGCAGTGAATACTGGCTACATCGTGAAAGCTCTCATTCTGGCAATCGCCCTCATTGCAGTAGGATACTTCCTTTATAAAGAGCAGTTTTCCATGACGAAGGCGGCGGGGATTGCCGTGTGTCTGGCAGGACTGTACCTGATTAACAGGTAGGCTAAGAAATGGCCTTTTCTCTCTACCTGTCCAGATCCTCCAGGCGTCCGTGCTTTTCGTAACGGGTGGTTCTGGTAATTCTGTTACTGTCATCTACAAAGACAACTTTCGGTGGATTTTCATTTATCTCTTCCGGAGTCATGGACGCGTAAGCCATGATAATGATTTTATCCCCCTTCTGCACACATCGGGCAGCGGCGCCGTTGAGGCAGATGATGCCGCTTCCTGCTTCCCCTGCGATGGTGTAGGTCTCGAAGCGGCTGCCGTTATTTACGTCCACAATGGCCACTTTTTCGTATTCATAAATGCCGGAAGCTTCCAGCAGTTTGCTGTCTACGGTAATACTGCCCACATAATCCAGTTCTGCCTGGGTTACGGTGGCACGGTGGATCTTTCCTTTTAGCATTTCTAAAGTCATTTTTCTCAAATCTCCTGTTCTGCTGCAGCGGCCGCACCGGGAGGCGGCTCATGTGTCTGCCTCCGCTGCGTGCCGATGGCTGTAAGCGTTATTCTTCTATAATGAAATTGTCGATGAGACGGGTCTTGCCGATGTAAACTGCCATGGCCACCAGAACAGGGGCATCCAGGGTTTCCACCGGTCTCATATTGATACCGTTTACCGCTTCCACATAGTCGATGCGTGCCAGAGGTTCCTTTTCGATGAGCTCCTTCATGGCACCAACGACCTTCGCGGCATCCTTTTCTCCTGCTGCGGCCATCTGCTGACCCAGTTTTACTGCCTTGCTGAGGCACAGGGCAGCCTGACGCTCCTGGGCATTGAGATAAGTGTTGCGGGAGGATTTTGCCAGGCCGTCATCCTCGCGGACAATGGGACAGCCTACAATTTCCAAATCAAAATTCAGGTCGCGGACCATTCTCTTGATGATTGCCAGCTGCTGCGCATCCTTCTGGCCGAAATACGCGCGGTCGGGAGCCACGATGTGGAACAGCTTGGAAACCACGGTGCAGACACCGCGGAAGTGAATTGGGCGGGTTTTGCCGCAGAGCTCCTCGTTGAGCTCAGTCATGGTCACATAGGTGGTGGCATCCGGGAAGTACATGTCAGATGGCTCCGGATTGAAAATCAGGTCAGCACCGGCTTCTTCGCAGAGGGCTGCATCTCTGTCCAGATCTCTCGGATAGCTTTCCAGGTCTTCGCCGGGACCAAACTGGGTCGGGTTGACGAAATCGCTGACTACAACCTTGTCGTTTTCAGCGGCTGCGCGGACGATCAGGCTCTTATGACCTTCGTGCAGGAAGCCCATGGTCGGTACCAGACCTACGGTATAGCCTTCCTTGCGCCATTCTTTTACCTGTGCTCTGACTTCTTCTGCTGTCTTAACAATTTTCATGTTCCTTTTCCTCCTGTGAATACGGGTGTGCTGAACACCCGGAATGATTCGTATAATTTTTAGTATAATTTACTGATGACTTCATCGGAAATTTTGAAGCAGTGTTCTTCTGCCGGGAAGGTGCCTTCTTCGGTTTCCTTCATATAGGCAGTGAAGCCTTCTTTCATCAGCTGGCCGACCTGTGCGAACTGCTTTACGAACTTGGGCTTCATATCGGAGTACATGGCCAGCATGTCCTGATATACCAGAATCTGGCCATCGCAGTCCGGACCTGCACCGATGCCGATGGTCGGAATGTTTATGGATCGGGTGATGAGTTCCGCCAGTTTGGCAGGTACGCACTCTAAAACCACGGCGAAGGCTCCTGCTTCTTCTACCGCTTTGGCTTCTTCCAGCAGGCGGCGGGCTGCTTCTTCGCTCTTTCCCTGTACCTTGAATCCGCCAAAGGCGTTGACAGACTGTGGGGTCAGACCGATGTGGGCCATGACAGGGATGGCAGCTTCTGTGATTGCTTTAATCTGCGGGCAGACGGAGGCCCCGCCTTCCAGCTTGACTGCCTGGCAGCGGCCTTCCTTCATCAGGCGGCCTGCATTGTAAACGGCATCGTAAACCGATGTCTGATAGGACATGAACGGCATATCTCCTACAATCAGGGCGTTCTTTGCACCCCTTGCCACAGCAGCCGTGTGGTGAATCATGTCTTCCATGGTCACGGAAAGGGTATCTTCGTAGCCCAGCATAACCATGCCCAGGGAGTCGCCAACCAGGATTCCGTTGATGCCGGCTTCGTCCATCAGCTTGGCGGTGGAATAATCATAAGCAGTCAGCATGGAAATTTTCTGACCCTTTGCTTTTGCGTCTTTAAATGTGGTTACAGTGTTCTTCATTCTTCAGTACCTCCAGTAATTCTGTATAATCCCGATCGGGATGTCTGATTTCGGCCAGTTTCACAAGCTCTACAGACAGAAGCCGGTAGATTTCCCGGGCGCTTTCCAGGTTTGCAGTTTCCTCATCAAATGCGGCAAAATGTTTCTGCACCGTACCTGCGTCGTTTCGCTCGATGGGTCCGGTCAGGGCTTCTATCGGGCCGCGCTCTGCAATGGCATGGGCGTTTCCCAGGAAGAGGGGCACCAGCGCCTGGGATGCAGTTTCCGGGTCGAAGCCGCAGTGCTGCAGCATCTGTGTGGCAACGGAAAAGAGACCAGCCGTCAGATTGCTGCATACGACCGCAGCTCCATGGTAGAGACCCTTCTTCGAACTGTCCATAACGACGACACGATTGCCGCAGGACTGGAAGATTTCGCGAAGGGGCTCGATGCCCTCCGATGTACCTTCCATGGTGAAGACTGCGTCTTTCAGACCTTTCCAGGAGTGTAACTTGTCGCTGACTGCATAAAGCGGATGTACAGAGCAGCGTCCTGCTCCTCTTGTTTCTGCATCAAAAAAAGTGGACGATGAGATCGAACCACTGCAATGACAAATGTTTTTATTTTTAATATCCAGATTTCTCATGTAATCCCATACTGACGCAATCTGCCCGTCAGGAACGGTCAGAAAGAGGGTATCACTGTCGCCCAAGATACTTTCTATTGAATCGTAATGTCTTGTGTTCGTAAAATCTGCTGCTTTTCTGGCGGATTCGGGGGACTGGCTGTAATAACCTGTCACGTCGATATCATGTTCTGTAAAATATCTGCCCAGGGAAAATCCAACTTTTCCTGCTCCGATGAATCCTGCTTTCATAGCTGTCACTCCTTTCCGGCAACTGCCTGGTAAAGGGCGGCATACTGAGATTTCTCCGAAATTAAAAATAAATAAAATTTGTGGTACAGTTTCGGTTCGAATACTATCCGCGTACTATCATGCCACTTTGGTAAGGATTTGTCAAATAGTTTTTTATGAGAGTTGAAAAGCGTATACGCATGGAAAAAGAGTGAAAAGATAAAAATAATAATGATTATCACTATTGACAAATAGGTTAGTTTATGCTAACATAAAGACATCAAAAGAAAAGAAACAAATCACCGGCCCGGCAGCCGATTCAAAAAAGGAACGGGCGGTGAATAAAGGGGCCGCAAAAACGGTAAACTGAGAACAAATCATAAAAGAGGTAAAGGAGATTAAAACTATGTCAATGATCAATAAGGAAGTAAACGAGTTTAAGGTAAAGGCATTCGTAAATGGAGAATTCAAGGACGTATCCAAGGCGGATATCCTGGGTAAGTGGAGCGTGTTCTTCTTCTATCCGGCAGACTTCACATTTGTTTGCCCGACCGAGCTGGAAGACCTGGCGGACAAGTATGAAGAATTCAAGGCCATTGGCTGTGAAATCTACTCCGTATCTACTGATACACACTTCGTGCACAAGGCATGGCACGATGCGTCCGACAGAATTAAGAAGATCCAGTATCCAATGCTGGCAGACCCAACCCACGCAATCAGCAGAGACTTTGATGTACTGATTGAAGAAGACGGTATGGCAGAAAGAGGTACCTTCGTAGTAAATCCGGAGGGCAGAATCGCAGCTTACGAAGTAAGCGCAGGCAATGTTGGCAGAAACGCTGACGAACTGTTCAGAAAGCTGCAGGCACTGCAGTTTGTAGCAGAACACGGCGATGAAGTTTGCCCGGCTAAGTGGCAGCCAGGTGCTGAAACACTGAAGCCAAGCCTGGATCTGGTAGGTATGCTGTAAGATAACTTACGGGGGACGGATTTTGAGAATAAGGGGAAATTAAGAGAACTTTAAGGAGGGCGCCGGGGGAACCTGGCGCCTCGCTTTTAAAGGGGACGATGAAAGAGGTAAATGTGATGAAGAACTTATACGATGTTGTGATTGTCGGCGGAGGCCCTGCAGGGCTGACAGCCGCTTTATACCTGGCCCGCGCGAAATACCGCGTAGTGGTTGTGGAAAAGGAAAAATTCGGGGGACAGATTACCATTACCCACGAGGTTGTGAATTATCCGGGTGTTGCCCGCACCAGCGGTGCGGCTCTGACGGAAACCATGCGCCAGCAGGCTGAATCCTTCGGTGCTGAATTCATGCTGGCTGAAGTGGAAGGTCTGGACATGAGCGGCGATGTGAAGAAGGTAATGACCAGCCGCGGTGAACTGCAGGCTTTCGGTGTGCTTCTGGCGACAGGGGCTCATCCGAGAATGGTTGGATTCAAGGGCGAAGACGAGTACCGCGGACGCGGCGTGGCATACTGTGCAACCTGTGACGGCGAGTTCTTCACCGGTAAAGACGTGTTCGTAGTCGGCGGAGGTTTCGCAGCGGCAGAAGAAGCGGTCTTCCTGACAAAATATGCACGCCAGGTGTCTATTCTGATCCGCAGAGACGATTTCTCCTGTGCGGCTTCTGCGGCTGATCATGCGCGTTCCAACCCGAAGATTCAGGTTCTGACCAATACGGTAGTGGATGAAGTGTCCGGCGACGGCGTACTGCGCAAAATCCGCTACACCAACAAGATTACCGGCGAAACCACAGAGTATTCTCCGGCAGACGGCAGCAACATCGGCGTCTTCGTATTCGCGGGATATGCACCGGAAACCAGTCTGGTTAAAGACCTGGGTATTCTGGATGAGCAGGGCTATGTTATCACTGACCGCTCTATGAAGACTTCTGTAGACGGTCTGTATGCAGCAGGGGATGTCTGCATCAAGGCACTCCGTCAGGTGGTAACTGCTGTAGGCGACGGTGCTCTGGCAGCAACCGAACTGGAAAAGTACGCAGCACAGCTGCAGGCAAAAACCGGCCTGAAACCGCAGCGTCCGGAAGCTGAAAAGCCGGCAGCAAAACCTGCAGAACAAGCAGCTCCGGCAGCACAGCCTGCATCAGGCAATGGGTCCTCCGGAAGCGGACTCTTTGATGAGGCTATGATGGCCCAGCTGAACACCGTGTTCGGCCGCATGGCAAATCCTCTGATTCTGAAATTATATCTGGACGAACGTCCTGTATCTGCAGAGCTGAAGGGTTATATGGAAGAACTGGCAGCTGTAACTGAAAAGCTGACTGTGGAAGTGGTATCCGGTGCTGATGCAGCCGGCGTGGATGCTCCGTGTGTGAGAGTCTGCAGAGCAGATGGCAGCTGGAGCGGGCTTGCTTTCCACGGTGTACCGGGAGGTCACGAATTCACCTCCTTCGTACTCGGTCTGTACAACGCAGCCGGCCCTGGTCAGCCGCTGGATGAAGATGTATTACATGGTGTACGCAGCATCGCAGAAAAGAAAGATGTGAAGATTCTGGTATCTCTGGCGTGCACCATGTGTCCGGAACTGGTAACTGCCACTCAGAGACTGGCAGCAGAGAATGAAAAGATTACCGCAGAAGTTTATGATATCAATCACTTCCCTGCGCTGAAAGACCAGTACAATGTGATGAGCGTACCGTGCCTGGTTATCAACGATGGGGAAAAGATCAGTTTTGGTAAGAAAAATGCAGCCCAGGTACTGGAACTGCTGAAATAAAGTTTGAAATGATATGACCCTCCTAATGTAAAAAGCCGCTCGGTATGCTTGCCGGGCGGCTTTTTCGAGCTGAGGATCTTATTTTTACTGCAGAGCTGTGTGTATTAAGCGGACAAAACCACGGAAATGTAAAGTTACAAAAAATTCGGAATTTTCTGAAAATTATGTTGACAACGGTATTCCTTCGCGCTATAATAGCCTCGTGCTTCAGAAAAGGAAGCAAAAATTTGCAAGGAAGACTAAGGTGACAACTATGAAGACATGGACAAAATTACTCTCAATGGCATTGATTATGGTACTGGCATGTACAACCTTTACTGCATGCAGCAGTGAGGAAGCGGCAGAAACATATGAAATAGGTATTGTACAGCTGGTGGAACATCCAGCACTGGATGCGGCGACAGAAGGGTTCCAGCAGGCAATTATTGATGAACTGGGAGAGGACGCAGTAACCTTTGACCTGCAGAACGGTCAGAATGATTCTCCAACCTGCGCAACGATTGCAAACCAGTTTGTATCTGACGGCGTGGATCTGATTATGGCCAATGCAACTCCTGCACTGCAGGCTGCAGCAGCGGCAACCGGTGACATTCCAATCCTGGGAACCTCTGTTACAGAGTATGGTGTGGCGCTGGGCATTGAAGGGTTTGACGGAACCGTAGGCGGTAATATTTCCGGAACCTCTGACCTGGCACCTCTGGACGAACAGGCTGCCATGATTACAGAATGGTTCCCGGATGCAGCGAATGTTGGTCTGCTGTACTGCTCTGCAGAACCAAACAGCCAGTATCAGGTAGACGTGGTGAAAGCAGAACTGGAAGCTGCAGGCCTGACCGCACGGCTGTACTCTTTCTCTGACTCCAATGATCTGGCATCTGTATGTACTGCAGCAGTGGAAAATTCAGACGTAATCTACGTTCCGACAGATAATACAGTGGCTTCCAACACCGGTATTATTGATAACATCTGTCAGAATGCAGGCGTTCCGGTCATTGCAGGGGAAGAAGGCATCTGCAGCGGATGCGGCGTGGCAACTCTCTCTATCAGCTACTACGATCTGGGATACACCACAGGCCAGATGGCAGTAAAGATTCTGCGTGATGGTGCGGATATCTCCACTATGGCTATTGAATACACCACAACCACTCCTAAGTATAATGCAGCAAACTGTGATGCGCTGGGAATCACTCCGGTAGATGGATACGAAGCTATTGCGTAAGGAAACCGTCTGACGGGAAACCGGATTACAAAAAACACATTGCAGTCAAGGGAGAATGTAAGGTTCTTCCTTGACTTATCATATCGGAAAAATGGGAGACTGGAATTATTATGGGAATAGTAGAATTTATTGGTGATCTGATTGGTGCATTGCCGGGTGCGTGTGCACAGGGCCTGATCTGGGGGATTATGGCCATCGGGGTATACCTGACCTTCCGAATTCTGGATATTGCGGATCTGACGGTTGATGGTTCCTTTGCGACCGGGGGGGCTGTCTGTGTGATGTGCATCCTTGCTGGCTGGAACCTGTGGGCTGCCATGCTGGCAGCAGTTCTGGCAGGCATTGTGACCGGGCTTGTAACGGGTCTGCTGCATACCCTCATGGGAATACCGGCGATTCTGGCGGGAATTCTTTCACAGTTGGCACTTTATTCTGTCAATCTGAAGATTATGGGTAAGGCTAACCAGTCGGTCAATGTGAACAATACCGATCTGCTGATTTCTCTTCGCTGGGTAAGGGAGATGGAACTTCATAACCCGCTGATTATGGTCAGTATCGTATTGATTGCAACCATTGCAGTCCTGTACTGGTTCTTTGGGACTGAAGTCGGCTGCGGCATCCGAGCAACCGGTGCCAACCTGAACATGAGCCGGGCACAGGGAATCAATACCAGTTTAAACAAGGTAATCGGACTGATGATTTCCAATGGCCTGGTTGCCTTCTCCGGAGCCTGGTTGGCACAGTACCAGGGATTCGCAGATGTAAATATGGGCCGCGGCGCTATCGTAATCGGCCTGGCGGCAGTCGTCATTGGGGAAGCAATTTTTGGCAGGATCTTTATTAACTTTGCACTTAAGCTGCTGTCTGTTGGTTTCGGTGCTGTGATTTACTATATTGTCGTTCAGGCTGTTATTACGGCTGGTATTGACGCAAACCTTCTGAAACTGCTCTCTGCATCCATCGTGGCTGTCTTCCTGGCAGTACCTTACTGGAAGAGCAGGATGGCGAGAGCCCATGCAGTAAGAAAGGCGGTGAATTAAATGCTGGAAATCAGAGAAGTATATAAAGTATTTAATCCGGGAACAGTAAATGAAAAAGTTGCACTGAATGGTCTTTCTCTTTCCCTGAAAGAAGGAGATTTTGTGACGGTAATCGGTGGAAATGGCGCCGGTAAGTCCACCATGCTGAACATGGTGGCAGGCGTTTGCCCTGTGGATAACGGACGGATTTATATCGATGGAGAAGACGTGACACATCTTCCGGAACACAAACGTGCAAAGTATCTTGGAAGAGTGTTCCAGGATCCTATGACAGGTACTGCTGCGACCATGCAGATTGATGAAAATCTGGCACTGGCCAGCCGCAGAGGTCTTTTGCGGACGCTGAAGCCGGGTATTACTGCCAGGGAAAGGGCGGGTTATAAAGAACTTCTGAAAGTCCTGGATCTGGGACTGGAGAACAGACTGACGGCTAAGGTCGGACTGCTTTCCGGAGGTCAGCGTCAGGCTCTGACTCTGCTTATGGCAACTCTGAAAAAACCAAAACTGCTGCTTCTGGATGAACACACTGCAGCTCTTGATCCGAAAACAGCTAGAAAAGTTCTGGATCTCACAGAACAAATCGTAAACCGTGATCACTTGACTACCATTATGATTACCCATAATATGTCTGATGCTCTTCGCGTGGGAAACCGGCTGATTATGATGAACAACGGAAAGATTGTTCTGGATGTTTCCGGTGAAGAAAAAGCCAGACTTACGACGGCGGATTTACTAGAGAAGTTTAAGATTTCTGCCGGAGAAGAACTGGCTAACGACCGTATTCTTCTTTCCTGACTATATATACAGCAAACTTGAAAAGCCTGGCTCGTATTGTGCCAGGCTTTTCCGTGAAGTGATGATTTACGATGTAATACGGCAGCCGGTACGTCCTCTGCCAACCGTGATTCTTCCCTGGGATTCCAGCTGTTTCAGAAGTTTGCGAAGTTTGTCGTCGCTGATGTGGATGCCATGACGGCTCAGTTCGTGGAGGATTGGCACCCGGCCGATACCGGAACTGTCAGAGGTGTGCTGGGCGATAATAGACAGTACCAGGAATTCCACATCCTGCTTTTCGTCCGATGGGCTGTCAGATTTTACTGATGAGGGAGCTGGAACCGTTTCCTGGAAATAACTGAGAAGCGTCTGCGGAAGTTCTCCTAAGATAAGAAAATAGTCTGCAGCATTTTTCAGTTCGCGGATATTTCCCGGCCAGGTATAGGTTTTCATCATTTGAATCTCTTCCGCAGTAAGCCGTTCGTATTTCTCTTCGACGAAAGAACGGAAAATATAGAGGATGTCGCCGTTTCGTTCACGAAGAGCCGGCAGTTTAATTGGAATGTTGCACAGGCGGTAGTACAGGTCTTCGCGGAATTCACGGTTCTGTACCGCAGACGCCAGATCCCGGTTGGTGGCCGCCAGAACGCGGATGTCCAGATTGGTGACTCTGTCGCTTCCCAGGCGGGTAACCTGTTTTTCCTGGAGAACACGGAGAAGCCGGGCCTGCAGGTTCAGCGACATGTCACCGATTTCATCCAGAAAAATGGTGCCGTGATTAGCCTGCTCGAAAAGACCGATTTTGCCGTGTGGAGAGGCTCCGGTAAAAGCCCCTTTTTCGTAGCCGAAAAGTTCGCTTTCCAGCAGGGACTCGGGCAGGGCCGCGCAGTTTATCGCCACGAATGGTTTATCCTTCCGGGCGGAAAAGTTGTGAATGGACTGGGCCATGAGTTCTTTGCCGGTTCCGCTTTCGCCGTGGATCAGGATCGTGTAGTCTGTGAGTGCGATTTTTTTCGCCAGAGCGATGCTCTTCTGCATGGGTTCTGACTGGCAGAGAATATCATCGAAGTGGTATTTGGCCACCAGACCCTTTTTCATCAGCTGTTTGTTCAGGTCGCTCTCCATGTTTTTTATGTCGGCTTCTGTGCTGAAGCGGAGAGAAAAACCTACGACTTTACCGCCGATCCGGACTGTGGATTTGGTGACGATATAATTGACTCCAAGGAAGGTGACAAGCTTGTTTTCGTAGTCTTCCGGAGGGAAAAGTTCGCCGGATATGCTTTCAAAAATCAGGTTCAGCGGTGCTTCGGGTGAGAGGCCGAAGGTGATTTCTGCCTTGTCGTTATAGTAAACGGCAGCGAAAGTGCTGTCTGTAATGATGATGGATTCCTGCAGCTCCTGAAGATTTTTTTTCAGCAGTTCGTTCTTCAGGCTCTCCGTGATATAATGTTTGCCCGTATCCCCGGTGGTCTGCTGGATATAGGTGAGGAGGTTTCCGGTAACCTGGCTGTTATTCAGATTCAGCTTATTGATGATGGTGATAAAGGTGTTGGTGTCAATACAGCGGTCGTGCACGTTGATAATCTGGCTGACGAATGGCGGTACGGAATCTTCTTCATCCGGTGTGATGGCCATGGTAATGTGCTGATATCTTTCTGCCCCTGCGGAAGGAATGTAAGGAATCAGATTCAGATGATTCAGCCCCAGTTCATACAGACTGTTTGTGGTCTGGATGGTACTTTCGTCGGAGTCATTGACCACCAGTACGTCGGTGCCGGCAGGGATGGCGTAGACTTCGTCCAGGTATTTACGGGCAAAGGTTCTGGTCAGTACCATAACCTTATCCAGAGAAGAAATGTATTCTTTCATGGGGTGAACTCGTTCTTTATACAGTACCAGGAAAAGATCTCCGTCGGAAATATCGCCGGGCTGTGTTTCGCTGAGGAAGCAGATTTTTACTTTAATGAAATCTTCGAAGACAGTACGCAGGTCTTCGTACAGCGCTTTCCATGTGGATTCTTTTTCTCTGTCGTTAAATACAATGTAGATTGTCTTCATGTGCCATCACCTTTCTGAAAAATAGGATATTTATCCTATAATTATAGGATAAATATCCTATTGAATCAAGAAAAATGTTGGGAATGTGAGGAAATTGTTAAGAAATTGTTACATTTTCAACTTGGCACGGTATTTGCTATATATTGTTATGTCTGAAAAAGACATCGCAATTATCAAAACAAAATCTAAAAGGAGAAAAGAAAATGTTTGCAATTTTCGAATCAATTACAAACTGGTTATGGGGATTACCTCTGTTAATCACCATCATTGTAACTGGCGTATACCTGACTATCAGATCTGGTTTCTTCCAGTTCCGTCACTTTGCTTATATCGTAAAGAATATGTTCAACAAGGACAGCCGTGAAGGCGGAGGAGACGACGGTAAGTCTCTGACTCCATTCCAGGCGATTTCCATCGCTATCGGCGGTACTGTTGGTGTATCCAACATGTCCGGTGTTGCTACTGCTATCGCAACAGGTGGTCCTGGTGCTCTGTTCTGGCTGTGGGTTGCTGCTCTGCTGGCTATGATCATCAAGATGTGCGAAGTAACTCTGGGTGTATACTACAGACAGAAGCAGGATGACGGCACTTACATCGGTGGTCCTACTTTCTACATGCAGAAGGGTCTGGGCGAAGAAAAGAAGTTCCCTCTGTGGGGCATTTTCGCTGTAGCATTCGGTGCTATGATCTTCTCCACATGGTTCATCACTGCTCAGAACTACACTGTATCTGAAGCAATCGGTTCCACATTCGACATTCCTTACATTGTACCTTCCATCCTGTACGTTGTAGGTATCTACATCGTAATCTTCGGTGGTATCAAGAAGGTTGGTAAGATCGCTTCTTACATGGTACCTGTAATGTGTTCCTTCTACGTAATCGGCTGTCTGATCATCCTGCTGAAGAACGCAACTGCGATTCCTGCTGCATTCGGTCTGATCTTCAAGGGTGCGTTCACTGCTCAGGCTGCTACCGGCGGTTTCCTGGGTGCAGGTGTTGCAACTGCTATGAGATTAGGTTTCGCAAGATCCGTATATTCCAACGAAGCTGGTTGGGGTACTTCTCCAATGGTACATGCTTCCGCTAAGACTGACCACCCAGTTAAGCAGGGTCTGATGGGTGCTTTCGAAGTATTCATGGATACTATCGTTGTATGTTCCATGACTGGTCTGGTAGTTATCGTAACTGGTTTCTGGTCCTCCGGTCTGCAGGGTGCTACTCTGACTCTGACTGCATTCGAATCCGGTATGGGTTACTTCGGCAGAATTCTGATCGCTGTATCCATCTTCCTGTTCGGTCTGACTACTTCTACCGGTTGGTTCACATACTACAGCGTAATCCTGAAGCACTGGCTGGGCAACAACAAGAAGATCCTGGCTATCGCAGAAAAGATCTTCATCCTGGGTACTCCGCTGTGGGGTATGGCAGTAACTTTAGCTAACGTATATGCTAACGGTACTCCTGCACAGCTGTGGACTATCTGTGACTTCACTACCATCGTTCCTACTTTCGTAAACGTAGTAACTCTGTTCATGCTGAGCGGTACCTTCATCAAGCTGCTGAAGGACTACAAGGCTCGTTACATGGGCATCGGTGAAGTAGATCCGGAAATGGAACTGTTCTACGAAGACAAAAAGAGAAAGTAATGGTATAATTACGTACATAAAGTGAATTCTGAAAAGGGACTGTAAACACAGCCCCTTTTCGTATCAAAAAAGGAGGAGGTAAAATGGATACAATTTTTTATAATGGCCTGATTCGCTCCATGGACGAAGAAGGTACCTGTTATGAAGCGATTGGTATCACCGGGGATAAGATTTCCTTCTTAGGCAGCAGCGAAGAAGCGGCTGCTCTGGAAGCTGCAGAAAGAATTGATCTGAAGGGTGCAGTTCTGATGCCATCCTTCAACGAAGGTCACATGCACCTGTCCAACTATGCTTTCGTAAACTGCAACGTTCCTCTGTTCCACTGCACATCCGTGGAAGAGTGTATCGCAGAAGCAAAGGCATATCTGGCAGAACATCCTGATGCAAAGTGGATGTACTGCAGAGGTTTCAATGAAGACAACTTCACTGGTGAAAAGAGATATCCTACCAAGCAGGAACTGGATGCAATCAGCGACCAGATTCCAATTCTGTTCGTGCGCGTATGCGGCCACGTGGCTGTAACCAACTCTCCGGCTTTAAGAGAAATCATGAAGCTGGAACAGGCAGCAGCACTGACAGAAGAAATCATCGAAGAAGACGGAAGACTGTACGAAGGTGCATGTCCTCTGTTCTACCTGATTCTGGACAAGCCGGATCAGGAATACATCAAGAATCTGCTCCGTTTCGGCATGAAGGAGCTGAACAAGTGCGGTATCACTGTATGCCAGCCGGATGACTTCAAGTCTGTACCAGGTGCGGACTGGAGAGATATCATGGGTGCATACAAGGCTCTGGAAGCGGAAGGTGAAATGACTGTCCGTGTATACCAGCAGTGCCTGTTCGAAAGATTCTGCGACTATGAAGAGTTCCTGGAAGCAGGCCACAGAACCGGCCAGGGCGGTGACTTCTACCGTCTGGGACCTCTGAAGCTGCTGCTGGACGGCTCTCTGGGCGCAAAAACTGCAGCTCTGACGGAAGCCTATGAAGGTACTGAAGATGAGTACGGTATCGCAATCTTTACTCAGGAAGAACTGGATGAATTCGTAATCACTGCACAGAAGAACCATACTCAGGTTGCTGTTCACTGTATCGGCGACAAGGCGATGGAAATGTGCATTGAATCCTTCAAGAAGGCAAACGAAATCTATCCTCTGGAAGATATGCGTCACGGTATCGTACACGTACAGATTACTACTGAACATGTTATGGAAGAAATGGCTGCTAACGGTATCGTAGCATACATTCAGCCTGTATTCGTAGACTATGACATGGACATTGCTGAAAAGTGCGTAGGTGCTGAACGTGTTCAGCACACTTATGCATGGAAGAAGCTGATTGACATGGGCGTACTCTGCGTAGGCGGTTCCGATGCACCTGTAGAAAGTTTCGATATTCTCGATAACATCTATTATGCAGTAACCCGTGAAAAGCTGAAGGGCGGTCCGGAAGGCGGCTGGCTGCCGCAGTACAAGCTGCCGGTAGACGAAGCAATCCGTCTGTTCACCAGCTATGCTGCCAAGTCCTGCTTCTACGAAGACAGACTGGGTATGCTGAAGCCTGGCTATCTGGCAGACCTGGTAGTTCTGGAAGAAGACCTGTACGCAGTAGAACCGCATCATATCAAGGATGTAAAGGTTCTGAGAACTGTGTGCGGCGGCAAGACTGTATACGAAGCTTAAAAGCATAAAGTATAAAATCATACGGAGACGGAGTGTCAAACTGAGTATTTTCAGTCAGATGCTCCGTTTTTATTATATTCCTTACTTGTAATTTCCAGATGTTTATGGTAAACTAAATTATGTATGCCCGGCTTGACGAAACAGCCGGGATTTTCATGTAAACCGTTAAAAAATAAGATTTTGCATATAGTATAGTAAGAGAAAAAGGAGACACAAATCGTGATTACAGTAAGCAACGTAAGTTTAAACTTCAGCGGTCAGTACCTGTTTAAGGATGTAGACCTGAAGTTTACCGCAGGCAACTGCTACGGCATCATCGGTGCCAACGGCGCAGGCAAGTCCACTTTCCTGAGAATTCTGTCCGGTGACCTGGAACCATCTACCGGTAACGTATCCATCAAGCCGCACACCCGTATGTCCGTGCTGAAGCAGGACCACTTCGCATTTGACGAATTTACTGTTCTGGACACCGTAATCCAGGGCAATCAGCGTCTGTACCAGGTAATGCAGGAAAAGGACGCAATCTATATGAAGGAAGAATTCACTGATGAAGACGGTATCCGTGCAGCGGAACTGGAAGGTGAATTTGCAGAAATGGACGGCTGGGAAGCTGAATCCAACGTAAGCCGTCTGATTCAGGGTCTGGGTCTGTCTGAAGATATTCTGTACATGCCGATGGCAAGCCTGACCGCCAAGGAAAAGGTTAAGGTTCTTCTGGCACAGGCACTGTTCGGCAACCCTGATATCGTGCTGCTGGACGAACCTACCAACCATCTGGATGTGAAGGCCATCGACTGGCTGGAAGAATTCCTCATGGAATACCCTGGTACTGTACTGGTAGTATCCCATGACCGTCACTTCCTGAATGCAGTATGTACTTCCATCGTAGACGTAGACTACGGTAAGATTAAGATGTACGTAGGTAACTACGAATTCTGGTACGAATCCTCCCAGATGATTCAGAAGATGATCCGTGACCAGAATAAGAAAAATGAAGATAAGATCAAGGAACTGCAGGCGTTTATTCAGCGATTCTCCGCTAACAAGTCCAAGTCCAAGCAGGCAACTTCCAGAAGAAAGCTGCTGGATAAGCTGACTGTAGAAGAAATGCCGGCTTCCTCCAGAAGATATCCGTTCGTTGGCTTCAACATGGACCGTGAAGCAGGCAAGGAAATCCTCACTGTGGAAGGTATCTCCAAGACCATCGACGGCGTGAAGGTGCTGGATAACATCTCCTTCCGTGTAAACAAGGATGATAAGATTGCCTTTGTAGGCGAAAACGAAATCGCAAACACCACTCTGTTCAAGATTCTCATGGGTGAAATGGAACCGGACGAAGGTACCTTCAAGTGGGGTGTAACTATCACCACATCCTACCTGCCGCTGGACAACTCCGAGTTCTTCAACGGCTGCAAGATGAATCTGGTAGAATGGCTGGGTCAGTACACCCGTGAAACCACTGAATCCTTCATGCGTGGTTTCCTGGGCAGAATGCTCTTCTCCGGCGATGACGTATACAAGGAAGTACAGGTACTGTCCGGGGGTGAAAAGGTTCGCTGCATGCTGTCCCGTATGATGCTCTTCGGATCCAATGTACTGGTTATGGACCAGCCTACCAACCATCTGGATCTGGAATCCATCACTGCGGTAAACGACGGCCTGATTGCCTTCAAGGGCAACGTGCTGTTCTCTTCCCACGACCATGAATTCATTCAGACCGTGGCAAACCGTATCATGGAAATCGATAAGGACGGTAAGCTGACCGACAGACTGTGTACTTACGACGAATATATCGCGCTGTAAGTTCATCCGTCAAAATCCGCAATCTTAGCGGATTTTGACCAATCCGGGCTTGCAATCAGCAGGCTTTTGGGTGTATACTGAAATGTGAGGGTGTCGTTTGACGGCCCTTAGAGAACAAGACAAACTCAAGACGAAGAGGAAAGTAATATGAAAGAAATTTTGCTGAGAGAACTCTACAGAAACACCGCAGAATACGGCGGACAGGAAGTCGTAATCAAGGGTTGGGTACGTAACAACCGTGCGTCCAACAAGTTCGGCTTCATTGAACTGAACGACGGATCCTTCTTCAAGTCCGTACAGGTCGTTTATGAAGAAGAGTTCCTGAATAACTTCGAAGAAATCTCCAAGGCTTACGTGGCAACTGCACTGGAAGTAAAGGGTGTAGTGGAACTGACTCCGAATGCCAAGCAGCCTTTCGAAATCAAGGCGAGAGAAATCAATGTGGAAGCAACCTCCACTCCTGACTACCCTCTGCAGCCTAAGCGTCACTCCATGGAATTCCTGCGTGAAATCGCACATCTGAGACCGAGATCCAACATGTTCTCCGCTGTATTCAGAGTACGTTCCCTGGTAGCATACGCAATCCACCAGTTCTTCCAGGATCAGAACTTCGTATATGTTCACACTCCAATCATCACCGGAAGTGACTGTGAAGGTGCAGGCGAAATGTTCCGTGTAACCACTCTGGACATGGACAATCCGCCAAGAGACGAAGAAGGAAATATCGACTATTCCAAGGACTTCTTCGGTAAGGAAACCAGCCTGACCGTATCCGGCCAGCTGCAGGGCGAAACTTACGCTCTGGCATTCAGAAACATCTACACATTCGGACCTACCTTCCGTGCGGAAAACTCTCACACCGGACGTCACGCTTCCGAATTCTGGATGATCGAACCTGAAATGTCCTTCACAGACCTGGCAGGCAACATGGAAATGGCAGAAGCAATGATTAAGTATATCATCAGCTACGTTCTGGAAAACGCTCCGGAAGAAATGCAGTTCTTCAACAGTTTTGTAGATAAGGGCCTGCTGGACAGACTGAACCACATCGTTGGCTCCGACTTCGGCCGTGTATCCTACACCGAAGCGGTAGACATCCTGCTGAAGTCCGGTAAGGAATTCCAGTACCCTGTTGCATGGGGTATCGACCTGCAGACAGAACACGAACGTTACCTGACAGAAGAAGTCTTCAAGAAGCCAATCTTCGTAACTGACTATCCGAAGGATATCAAGGCGTTCTACATGCGTCTCAACGACGACAATAAGACTGTTGCAGCATGTGACCTGCTGGTACCTGGCGTTGGTGAAATCATCGGCGGTTCCCAGAGAGAAGAACGTTACGATGTACTGACTGCACGTATGGCAGAACTGGGTCTGAAGGAAGAAGACTACAGCTGGTACCTGGATCTGCGTAAGTACGGCGGCGTGAAGCACTCCGGCTACGGTCTGGGCTTCGAAAGAATCATCATGTACATCACCGGCGTTTCCAACATCCGTGACGTACTGCCATTCCCTAGAACGCCAGGCACTGCAGAGTTCTAAAATCATTGCCCCCATCCGGCAAAATATCTGCGATAAGCAACACGACCCGCGGGCTGACATGGCCTTGCGGGTCTTTTTTGTATAAAAAGAACCACGCGTCAGCGACGCGCGGTTCCGGAACTGTTTTGGAATCTATCCGATGTTATGATACGGATACGGATTGGAAGACGATTAAGCAGCCTTCTTCTTGCCCTTTAATCTGTTACCGTCCATACCGGCGATAGTCAGACCCATGTATGCCATAACAACAGTCATGATAGGCATGATGATGTTGAATAATGCATAAGGGAAGTATTCGAATGTGGATACGCCTAAAGTAGCCAGGATGTAAACACCGCAGGTGTTCCAAGGAATTAATGCGGAAGTTACAGTACCGGAGCTTTCCAGAGCGTTGGATAAAGTCTTAGGATGTAAGCCCATTTCCTTGTAGGTTTCAGCATACATTCTGCCTGGTACTACGATGGAGATGTACTGTTCAGGCATGGTTGCATTGGATAAGATACAGGTTAATTCTGTAGTCAGAACCAGGGATGCAGGCTTCTTTGCCAGACGAACGATCTTTTCTACTAATGCATTCAGCAGACCTGTCTTTTCCATGATACCGCCGAACATCATTGCGATGATGGTCAGAGATACGGAGAACAGCATGTTGTTGATACCGCCGGAAGTCAGCAGATCATCGATTGCAGCATTGCCTGTTTCGCATGTAAAGCCGTTCATACCGCAGTTTAATACATCACCGAAGGTACAGGTATCATTGTTGAAGATCATACCGATGATTGCACCGGTGATGATACCCAGAGTGATGCCAGGGATTGCTGGAACCTTCATGGCTACCGCAACGATAACGATTACCGGTGGTAATAACAGCAGCGGATTGATGTTAAACAGGGAAGTGATGCTGTCCTGCATTTCAGTTACAGCACTCATGTCAGCAACATTGCCGGTGTTCGCATAGCTGATACCCATTACACCGAAAGCAACAATACAGATACCATAAGTAACTGCAGTTGGCAGTAACATGAACTTAACGTGAGTCATTACGTCTGTACCTGCCATAGCCGGTGCCAGGTTTGTGGTGTCAGATAAAGGAGACATCTTGTCACCGAAGTATGCACCGGAGATGATAGCACCTGCTGCCATTGGAGCAGGAATACCCAGACCGGCTGCGATACCCATCAGTGCCAGGCCCATTGTAGCCATACAACCCCAGGATGTACCGGTTGCCAGAGCTGTGATGGAGCAGATTAATAATGCCGCGATTAAGAAAATGGATGGGGATAATAATTTCAGTCCGTAATAAATCATTGCAGGTACGATACCGCCGGCAATCCATACGCCAACCAGAACACCAACAATCATCAGAATGATAACTGCCTGCAGTGCGTTGTAGATACCGTCCATCATTGCCTTTTCAATGAAATCCCACTTAAAGCCCAGATATAATGCCATGATTGCAGCAGCGACTACACCAATAAACATTGGTACATGTACGTCAACACCGTAAACAATGATACCCAGAGCCATAACCAGGATCAGCACACCGAATGTAATCAGTGAATGCACGATGGAAACTTGTTTCTGTTTCTTTTCCATAGTTAGTTCTCCTTATAAAATCAGATAAAATATTTGGCTGCACAAGCGCATACCCCATATGCGGTTATACAGAACTTTCATCCATTATATCCTTTTTTTTACACTGTTTCAATTGTTTTATGTGCCTTGCAAAAAGTATACACGAGGATATATAATAAAAGCAGGATATGATCTGTACTTAAAAGGAGAACCGTGATGAAATACGATACATTATATATGAATGGCAGAATTTTTACATCCGACGGTAACCGGCCTTACGCAGAGGCCATGGCAGTGAAGGATGGCAGGATTTGCTGGGTGGGAAGTGATGTGGATGCAGAGGACGCGGGAATTGCAGCAGACTCTGCATGCGTCATTAATCTCGGAGCAAAACGTGTGCTGCCCGGATTCGTGGACTGCCACATGCACGCCATCATGCTGGCGGATTTTGCACGGCAGATCAGTGTACTGCCGCCGGAAATTTACTCTATCGAAGATCTGAAGACTGCCATCCGCAGGGTACGGGATGAGCAGAAAGAAGGCCAGTGGATCCTGGGCTGGGGATACGATGAAGGGAAACTTTCTGAAAACCGTGCGCCGAACCGCCGTGACCTGGATGAAGCCTGCAGTGACAGCCCCGTACTGATGCAGAGAAGCTGCACCCACATATGGGCGGTAAACAGCAAGGCTCTGGAACTGGCGGGCATCACGAAAGACACACCGGATCCGGAAGGCGGAAGAATCGGCCGCGATGAAAATGGTGAACCTGACGGCATCCTTTACGAAACGGCAACCTATCTGGTGATGAACCTGCTGCCGCTTAAGACCGTGGAAGATATGG
>JAFYNS010000184.1 GCA_017556505.1 Bacillota bacterium
CAGTATATGCGCTGGAAGAAGGAACTTTCAGCCAGATACATATGCTAGAACCAACGGAGACAGGATGCTGGCCGGAAGAGAGGCTGGACCTGCTGATCGATTTCAGCCATCCTGATGCACTGGAAGGAATTTACGATTACTGCCGGCAGCAGGGAGGCGGAATCCCCGTGGTCATTGCAACCACAGGATACGGACCGCAGCAGGAAACCCTGGTGAAGCTGCTTGAAAAAATCTGTCCGGTGGACCGCAGCAGCAACTATTCCAGAGGAATCCGCATCATGACGGAACTCTGCCGTCTGGGGGCGGGCATTGCCGGAAAAGACTGTGATATCCGTCTGACGGAGGTTCATCACACGAAGAAAAAGGATGCACCCAGCGGAACCGCCAGATCTCTGTGCAGGGTTCTGGGGCTGAATCCGGAAGACGAAACTGCTGTGCAGAGCCTGCGTATGGGAACTGTATATGGAGAACATACGGTGTACTTTGCCATGGAAGACGAAGTGGTAGAGGTGCGCCATACGGCACTTTCTAAGAAAATTTTTGCCATTGGGGCACTGGAGGCAGGCAAAAAACTTATGAATGATTGACGAACTGACCAAATTGTGGTAAAACAGTAAGATGAAAAGCCTGCACAATGTTAAAAATGTGCTAAGAATACAATGGAGATAAAAAGATGGAAATCGAATTAAAGTATCTGGTGGAAGATGAATTTACCAGAGAACGGATTCTTCAGGATGCTCATTTGATGAAGATGTCAGACGAAGAGGAAGTGGAAACCATTCCGATGAAGGCCGTATATTATGATACGGAAGATAAGGCACTGCTGAAGATGCAGTTTGCATTCCGTGTCCGTTATGAAGATGTTCTGCCGGTGGCTACCATGAAATGGGGCGGCGATGCAGTAGATGGACTGCATCAGCGGGGAGAACTGAATGTAACCGTAAACGAAGAATTTGCGGCAGCACCGAATGTGGATATTTTCAGAGGCAGTGAAATTTATGATGAAATCTTTGAAGCTGCAGGCGGACGAACTTTGATTCCCGTGATGGAAATGGAGTTTGTGCGCAGACAGATTCACGTGGACACAGGTAAGTCCATCAGCGTGGTTTCCTGTGATCAGGGTGAAATCCGTACCACAGGAGGCAATGCACAGATTTCTGAAGTGGAAGTGGAACTGTACTCCGGAGACCAGGAGGACATGATCGCACTGGGAAATGAACTGGCTGCCAAATACAATCTGAAACCGTGCAATAAGAGCAAGTATCAGAGAGGTCTGGAACTTCTCGGTTTCACAGAATAAAGAAAAATTGACTGCTTTTTTCCTTTTTTACAGGAATCAGGCAGTTTTTTCTTTTATTTCATACAAAAATAAGTGAAAAAGAGGTGAAATCTCTGCTTTTTTCTTTACTTTACAGATAAAACGAGTTATAATGTACTGTAATTGTCTTAGTTAAAAACAATGTTTTATATAATCAGGAGGAATTTTTTAAATGAAGGCAACATTTATTTCTAGAGAAAAGAATGATGTAAAGTTTACTATGGAGTTCACTGCAGAAGAATTCGACCAGGCACAGATCAAGGTTTACCAGGCTCAGAAGGGCAAGATCGAAATCCCTGGTTTCCGTAAGGGTAAGGCTCCTAGAAGCATTATCGAAAAGCACTTCGGCGAAGGTATCTTCTTCGAAGATGCAATTGATGAACTGCTGAGAGGAAACTACGAAGCTGCAGTAAAGGAACTGGATCTGGATCTGATCGATTCTCCAAGAGCTGAATTCTCTGAATTAAAGAAGGGTGAAGGCTTCACTGTTACTATCACTGTAGCAGTTGCTCCAGTTGTAGAAGTTAAGAACTACAAGGGCATCGAAATCGAAAAGATTGAAAACGAAGTAAAGGACGAAGATGTTGAAAATAACCTGAAGCAGCAGCAGGAAAGAAACGCAAGAATCGTTTCCGTTGAAAGAGCAGCTCAGGAAGGCGACACTCTGGTTCTGGACTACGCTGGTTTCGTAGGTGAAGACCAGTTCGAAGGCGGCACTGCACTGGAACAGGAACTGACTCTGGGTTCCCAGATGTTCATCCCTGGTTTCGAAGAACAGCTGGTAGGCGTAGCTGCAGGCGAAGATAAGGACGTAGTTGTTACTTTCCCTGAAGAATACCACGCACCTGACCTGGCTGGCAAGGAAGCAGTATTCAAGTGCCACGTACACCAGGTTAAGGAAAAGCAGGTTCCTGCACTGGACGATGAATTCGCAGCAGACCTGGGCTTCGATACTCTGGACGAACTGAAGGCTTCTGAAAGAGAAAAGCTGGAAAAGTACGCTAAGGCTGGTGCTGAAAGCCAGATGAAGGATGCTGTACTGGTCAAGCTGGTAGAAGCAACTGAAGTTGAAATCCCTGAAGTAATGATTAAGGATGAACTGGACAGAAGCGTTCAGGAACTGAACCAGCAGCTGAGCTACCAGGGTCTGTCCATCAAGCAGTACCTGGAATTCACAGGTAAGGAAATGGGCGACTTCCTGGATGAACTGAGACCAGAAGCTGAAAAGGCTGTTAAGACCAGACTGGTTATCGCAGGCGTTGCAGCAGCAGAAGCTATCGAAGTATCTGAAGAAGAAGTAGAAGAAGAACTGAAGGTTATGGCTGTTCAGTATCAGATGACTGCTGACAAGGTAAGAGAACTGCTGGGTGAAGACATGATGCAGTACCTGGTTAAGGACCTGAAGTCCAAGAAGGCAATCGAAGTTCTGTTTGAAAACGCTGTAATCAAGTAGTATTGGGCGTATCAGCCGACCGAAAAAAGTAAATACTATCAGTACATCACGAAGCCGGGCGGGCAGAAGAGTCTGCCCGGCTTCTAAAAAATACCGAAAGAAAGTGAGGGGTATCAATCATGGCATTAGTACCATATGTAGTTGAACAGACCAGCAGAGGGGAGCGGTCTTACGATATTTATTCCAGACTGTTAAAGGACAGAATCATTTTTATCGGCGAACAGATTGATGAACATGTGGCAAGCCTGGTTGTGGCGCAGCTGCTGTTCCTGGAAGCAGAAGACAGTGAAAAGGATATCTGTATCTACATCAACAGCCCGGGCGGTTCTGTAACTGCCGGCATGGCAATCTATGACACCATGCAGTATATCAAGCCGGATGTATCTACCATCTGTATTGGTATGGCTGCCAGCATGGGTGCATTCCTGCTGTCCTCCGGAACGAAGGGCAAGCGTTTTGCACTGCCAAATGCTGAAATCATGATTCATCAGCCGCTTGGCGGGGTAAATGGACAGGCAGAGGATATTAAAATCCATGCCGAATGGATCCTGAAGACAAGAGATAAACTGAATAAGATTCTGGCGGCAAACACCGGTCAGGATCTGGCAGTGATTGAACGTGACACCGACCGTGACAATTTCATGGGGGCAGCGGAAGCTGCAGAATACGGCCTGGTAGACCGTGTAATTCAGTCCAGATAATCTAAAGGGGGAAAAGAATGAGCAAATACGATGAAAACAAACAGCTGAAGTGTTCCTTCTGCGGTAAGCCGCAGAGCCAGGTAAAGCGTCTGGTGGCAGGTTCCGGCGTTTACATCTGCGATGAGTGCGTAAATCTCTGCCTGGAAATCATTAATGATGATATTTCTGACGGAGACAGCGCACATAGAGAAGAAGCAGCTTATAAGCTGCCGAAGCCAAAGGAAATCACACAGACTCTGTCCGATTATGTAATCGGTCAGGACTCTGCCAAGAGAGCACTGGCTGTTGCAGTATACAATCACTATAAGAGAATCAACAATCCGAAGATGTCCAGAGAAGACGAGGTTGAACTGCAGAAGAGCAACATCGTCATGATCGGACCGACCGGATCCGGCAAAACATTACTGGCCCAGACTCTGGCAAAGATTCTGGATGTGCCCTTTGCCATCGCTGACGCCACAGCACTGACCGAAGCCGGTTATGTGGGCGAAGATGTGGAAAATATTCTGCTGAAGCTGCTGCAGGCTGCAGATTTTGACGTGGAAAAGGCGCAGAAGGGCATCATCTACGTGGACGAAATCGATAAGATTTCCAGAAAGTCCGACAATCCGTCCATTACCAGAGACGTAAGCGGTGAAGGCGTACAGCAGGCACTGCTGAAAATTCTGGAAGGCACCGTTGCCAACGTGCCTCCGCAGGGCGGACGTAAGCATCCGCACCAGGAATTTATCCAGTTTGATACCACCAACGTGCTCTTTATCTGCGGCGGTGCTTTCGACGGACTGGATAAGATTATCCAGAGAAGAATGGGTGAAAAGGTTATCGGCTTCAATTCCGAGCAGAAGAATACGAAGGTTGACGAAAAGACCCTGCTGACTCTGGTACAGCCGGAAGATCTGCTGAAGTTCGGTCTGATTCCGGAATTCATCGGCAGACTGCCGGTGATTGTAACACTGGAATCCCTGACGGAAGATGCACTGGTAAGCATCATTACCGAGCCAAAGAATGCACTGCTGAAGCAGTACAGAAAGCTCTTTGCACTGGATGATGTGGAACTGGAAATTGAAGAAGATGCAATCCGCGCCATTGCCAGAAAGGCACTGGAAAGAAAAACCGGCGCCAGAGGTCTGCGCAGCATTTTCGAAAAAGCAATGACAGAAATCATGTACGAAATCCCATCCAGAGACGATGTGGAAAAGTGCATTATTACGAAAGAAACCATCGAAGACGGAAATCAGCCAAAGCTGATTCTGGAAGGTGGGGAAACAGAACAGCTGGAAGCAACTGCTTCCTGATTGAATGAGGCAGGCAGGCCCTGCCTTGTTCCATTTTACTGTGAAAGGAGGAGAACACAGTGAACGATTTTGAAGAAAAAATTACTGAAGAACTGCATGAAGAAGCAGCAGAGGCTGCAGAAGAAACTGCAGAAGCTGCAGAACCAGTGGAACCGGAAGAATTACCTGCGTTCCCCTGCATTCCTCTTCGCGGTCTGACGATTTTCCCTCAGACCATCATGCATTTTGATATTGGAAGAGAGAAATCCATCAAGGCACTGGAATATGCCATGAAGAACGGAAAGGAACTTTTCGTAACTTCCCAGATGGATGAGAATATACTGATTCCGACCCCTGATGATTATTACAAGGTGGGTACGGTAATCAAAGTTAAGCAGATGCTGAAAATCCAGGGTGACAGTGTCCGTGTCCTGGTAGACGGCCTTTACCGTGCAGTACTGAAAGAACTGACCGCAGAGGAACCTTTCCTCATGGCCCGTGTGGAGAAGGCGGAAATCATTCCGGCTGATCCGCAGGATCCGGAAATTCAGGCTTTTGTGAGAGCCGCACTGGACAATTTTGATCAGTATCTGGAATTCGACACCGGCCTGAAGGACAGCGCTTATGACATCGTTGCATCCATTGAAGATCCGTCTCTGTTTGCAGACACCATGATCATGCAGATGCCTGTGCGTATTCCGCGGAAGCAGGAAGTTCTGGAAGCCTTCGATGTGAAGGAACGTCTGGTGGTGCTGAACCGCATTCTGGTAGGCGAAAACCATATTCTGGGTCTGGAAAAGTCCATCAATGACAAAGTACAGGAAAGCATCAAGAACAACCAGAAGGAATATTATCTGAGAGAACAGATGAAGGCCATCCAGGAAGAACTGGGTGTGGATGAAGACACCGAGGCGGAAGCTGAAAAGTGGCTGAAGGCTCTGGAAGAACTCCATCTGCCTGAAAAAATTGATGAAAAGGTGAAGAAGGAAATCCGCAAGTTCAAGAAGCTGCCTCCAAGTGCGGCCGACAGCGGTGTAATCCGAAACTATGTGGAAACCATTCTGGATCTTCCATGGAATAAGGAAAGCAAGACCAATATTGACATCCGCAAGGCTGAGAAGATTCTCAACGAGGATCATTACGGTCTGGAAAAGGTAAAGGAACGTGTGCTGGAATATCTGGCGGTGATCCACCTTTCCCGCGGTATCAAGGGTCCGATTCTCTGTCTGGTGGGTCCTCCGGGTGTAGGCAAAACATCCATTGCCCGTTCCATCGCCCGTGCTACCGGCCGTGAATTCGTAAGAATGTCCCTGGGCGGCGTACGCGACGAAGCAGAAATCCGCGGACACAGAAGAACCTATATCGGTGCTATCCCGGGCAGAATTATTTCTGCCATGAAGGATGCAGGAACTAAGAATCCGGTCTTCCTCTTTGACGAAATTGACAAAATCGGCTCCGATTTCAAGGGTGACCCGGCCTCCGCACTGCTGGAAGTGCTGGATCCGGAACAGAATAAGGAGTTTACAGACCACTTCCTGGAAGTGCCGTTTGACCTGTCCCGTGTCATGTTTGTAACGACTGCAAACAGCATCGAAACCATTCCGCGTCCGCTGTTGGACAGAATGGAAGTGATTCAGGTTTCCGGCTATACCGAGGAGGAAAAGGTAAATATTGCGCAGAAGTACCTGATTCCAAAGCAGGTGAAAAGCCATGGACTGAAGCCTAAGAACTTCTCCATGACCGAAAAAGCACTGCGTGATCTGATTAACTACTACACCAGAGAATCCGGTGTACGTAATCTGGAACGTGAAATCGGAAGCCTCTGCCGTAAGGTTGCACGCCAGAAGGTGGCGAAAAAAGGCAATGATTTCAAAATTACACCGACCAGCCTGGAAAAGTATCTGGGCAAGAAAAAGTTCCGCTACGACATTGTCGAAGGGGAAAGTGAAGTTGGTGTCGTAACCGGCATGGCATGGACACAGGTAGGCGGAGACACCCTCTTTGTGGAAACTGCGAAAGTTCCGGGTACCGGAAAGATTCAGCTGACCGGCCAGCTGGGCGACGTGATGCAGGAATCTGCACAGGCAGCCATTACATACATCCGCTCTATTGCGGAAGAATACAAGCTGGAAGAAGATTTCTACAAGAAGTATGATCTTCATGTACATGTGCCTGAAGGCGCAGTGCCGAAGGACGGCCCTTCTGCCGGCGTGACCATGTTCACTTCTG
Source organism: Bacillota bacterium (assembly GCA_017556505.1). Lineage (GTDB taxonomy): Bacteria > Bacillota > Clostridia > Peptostreptococcales > Anaerovoracaceae > RGIG7179. Next base: position 6,976 of record JAFYNS010000184.1, read on the forward strand.
TAATTTCTGCACTGACAGGAATTCCGGTGCGCAAGGACGTGGCTATGACAGGGGAAATCACACTCCGCGGCAAGGTGCTGCCGGTAGGCGGTATCAAGGAAAAGGTGCTGGCTGCACACCGTGCAGGTATCCGTACCATCCTGCTGCCGAAGGAAAACGAAGCAGATATTGATGATATTCCGCAGACTGTACGGAAAACGCTCCGTTTCGTTCTGCTGGAAAGAGCACAGGAAGCGCTGGAATATGCGCTGGCGAAAGAACAGGAATAAGATATGATTAAGATTAAGAAATCCGAACTGGAAACCGTTGCTGTAAAGCCAAGCCAGTATCCGCCGGTTGGTCTGCCGGAAATTGCTTTCGCAGGCCGTTCCAATGTGGGTAAGTCTTCCCTGCTGAATCTTCTGACCGGAAGAAAGGCTCTGGCACGTGTATCCGGAAGTCCGGGCAAGACCAGAACCATCAACTTCTACAAGGTCAACGATGAATTCCGTATCGTGGACCTGCCTGGTTACGGTTATGCGAAGATCTCCAAGTCTGTATCCGAAAACTGGGGTGAGATGATGGAAGCTTACTTAAGCAGCCGTGAAGGGCTGAAGAAGGTAATTCAGCTGGTGGACGTGCGCCATGCACCGTCTGCCCAGGACGTGCAGATGTATGAATATCTGAAGTATTACGGACTGGATGGCATCGTGGTTGCAACCAAGGCCGACAAAGTTTCCAGAAATGAGCTGCAGAAATGTATCAGCGTAATACGCAAGACCCTGAATCTCTCACCGGAAGACAAAGTCATCCCGATTTCTTCCCTGAAGCGTTCCGGACATGATGTTTTGCTGGCTGAGATTGAAAAATTACTGGAGGAATAAATGAACTTCATCAGTTTTCGGGTGATTCTGAGCAGAATCAAGGCAATTAAGGCAATGATGACCGACAAGACCGTGCCGAAGCGGAAAAAACTTCTGGTTATTGCGGGGCTGGTTTATCTTTTCATGCCTCTGGACATCGCCCCTGTTGTTTTGGGGCCGGTGGCACTGGTAGATGACCTGGTTTTGTGGACCTGGATTCTGTGGAATCTGAAGGATACACTGGACGCCTACTGGGTCGGAGAAAAAGTTAATGATTTTTCGAAAGATTTTAGTGGAAAAAATCTGGTAGAAGGTGTAGAATTTAAGGTAGATGAAGAAGAGTAACAATCTTGTTCAAATTAATTTATTATCAATGTAAAGGAGATACATAAAGAAATGGGCTACGAAGTAAAAATCGGTTTATCCAACAAGCACTTACACTTAAGCGCAGAACACATTGAAGTATTATTTGGTGCAGGTCATCAGCTGACCCCAACCAAGCCACTGGTTCAGCCTGGTCAGTTTGCAGCTGAAGAAAAGGTTGACATCGTAGGTCCTAAGGGTACCCTGAAGGGCGTTAGAGTTCTGGGTCCTGCAAGACCAGAAACTCAGGTAGAACTGGCTATGACAGACGCAAGAGGTCTGGGCATCAAGGCTCCAGTAAGAGAATCCGGTAAGCTGGAAGGCACTCCTGGCTGCAAGCTGGTTGGTCCTTGCGGTGAAGTTGAACTGGATCACGGCGTAATGGTTGCTCTGAGACACGTTCACTTAAACGAAGAACAGGCTGCTGAAGCTGGCGTAAAGGACGGCGAATTTGTAAGCATCAAGATCGAAGGCGAAAGAGGCCTGGTATTTGACAACGTTCTGGTAAGAGCTGGTTCCAAGCACGAAAGAGAAGTTCACCTGGATACTGACGAAGGTAACGCAGCTGGCTGCGGTCCTGATGCAGTATGCACCATCATTAAGTAATTTAAATCAATTGCATAATACAGAGGGCGGAAGTAATTCCGCCTTTTGTATTTCCAAAAACATATAGCAGGAAAACAAGGGGTATGATATAATAATATGTTAAGAAGACAGATTATGAAAGAGGGTTATCACCATGAGCAGATTTAAGACAATTTGTTCCGTTATATTGGTGTTCAGCATAGTAATTGTAACTTTGACACTGGGACAGAGTCTGATTTTCAGACTTCCGGATATGTACCTGTTCCATTTCAATGACTCCCGGTGCGTGGATAAACTGTATACTTCTCTGACCAGCACACAGATGGCAGATGAGATTGCAGGCTTTATGAATTCTTTCCGCCCGGAGGAGTTTCAGGTTCATGATTTTACAGGCTATGATGAACTGCCGATTTTTGACAGCAGAGACAGCTATAATATGATGGTCATGAAGAAAATGGTGGATGTGAGCGGCATTTTCTGTGTCATCGGCCTGATTCTGATGATATCAATTTATATCCTGCTTGTGCGGGATGAGGAAACCAGACTGCTGCGTAAGAGTTTCCTGGCAGGTGCAGCTTTCAGCGGAGCTGCTATTGTGCTGCAGGCGGTGATTCTGTCTGCTTCCGGTCTTCGGAGCAGCTATTTCCGTCTCTGGGGTGTGCGCCAGGCTGCGGAAGATTCCAAACTGGAGCTGATTATGGGCGATGATTTCTGGGCGGTATGTACCGTATTTCTGACGGGAATTTCGCTGATTATTCTGGCAGTACTCGCCTATGTAAATTACAGGGTGACACGTCCGCCGAGAATATTTTACTAGATTTTGAAAGGAGGACAGGAGAATGGTATACATTCATCTTGCAGAAGGATTTGAAGAAATTGAGGCACTGACACCTTGCGACCTGCTTCGCAGAGTCGGTGTAGATGTAAAGACTGTATCCGTTACCGGTGAAAAGGTAGTAACAGGAGCACATTCCATCCGTGTGGAGGCGGATCTGCTGTTTGAAGAAGCTGATTATGACAGCTGCAGCATGATTGTGCTGCCTGGCGGACTGCCGGGCGCATTCAACCTGCAGGATCACGCAGGCCTGGAAGCGCAGATTAAAAGATTTGCAGAAGAAGACCGGCCTCTGGCTGCAATCTGTGCGGCACCGCTGGTGTTTGGTTCCCACGGCGTTCTGAATGGAAGAAAGGCGACGATTTATCCGGGCATGGAAGCCAACCTGACAGGCGGAGAAGCAGTGGACAAACCGGTGGTATGGGACGGCAATCTGATTACTTCCCAGGGACCGGGTACTGCCATGGAGTTCGCACTGACAATTGTAAACTTCTTTAAGGGGGAAGAAGTTACACTGGATTTAAGAAAAGATTTATTACTGGAAAGAAGAGTATAATAAATGGGTTATAAAGTAGATTATCACGTTCATTCATGGTGCTCTGACGGAACCATGAAACCGACAGAACTGGTGCGTAAGTACCACGAAGAAGGATACGATATTATTTCAATTACAGACCACGATGGTATCGATGGAATTGCAGAGGCCCTGATTGCAGGGGAAGCACTGAAGATTCAGGTAATCACCGGTGTGGAACTGTCTGTAGATTTCAACGGCATCAACCTGCACATGCTGGGTTACAAGTTTGATCATGAAAATGAAGAGCTGCAGGAAAAGATGGAAGAACTTCGTGAATACCGTAAGGAAAGAAATGAAAAGATTCTGGCTGCACTGCAGAATATGGGATATGACATCACCATGGAAGATGCGAAGCAGCGCAAGGGACAGAAGTTTATCGGAAAGCCGAATTTTGCGAGGGCACTGGTAGCCAAGGGCTATGTGGGCAGCGTAAAGGAAGCGTTTGCAGAAGGTGTATTCCTCAATGCACCGGAAATCAGAACCATCGAAAGAAAGAAGATGACTGCAGAAGAAGCAATCAAGCTGATTGCACAGGCCGGAGGCATGGCTGTGCTGGCACATCCTGCAAAGATCAAGAAAATCGGTGAAAGAGGCAGTGAAGAATACTGGAAGAACTTCGAAGAACTTCTCCGCAGCCTGAAGAAGATGGGACTGAAAGGTCTGGAATGCTTCTATCCGGAACATACAGAAGAAGAACAGCTGAAGTTTGCAGTTCTGGCAGGTAAGTACCACCTGCATATGACCGAAGGGTCTGATTATCACGGTGACGAATAGGCCGGAAGGAGTACGACTATGGGAGACAAAGCAGTTTTCGACAACAGAAGAGTGGCAGCGGCAGTCCGTACCCAGGAAGATTTTCTGGCAGCATTGGATTCCAGAGTTGATGTTATTTTTCTGCTGTATTCCAACATTCTGACCGTGGCCGAGCACATTCAGAAGAGCCATGATGCCGGAAAGAAAGTTTTTATACATATGGACTTTTCAGAAGGAATCGGCAAAGACCGTGCAGGCCTTCAGTACTTGAAGTCTCTTGGGGCTGACGGTATTCTGACTACGAAAACCAGCATGATACGCCCCGCCAAGGAAACGGGACTGATTACGGTACAGCGGTTCTTCATTCTGGACTCACATTCCGTGGACACGGCACTGGATTCCATCCGTATCGCCAAGCCGGATGTGGTGGAAATTATGCCGGGTGTTGTGGTAAAGAAAATTAAAGAGTTTGCTGATAAAGTTAATACTCCGATTCTGGTGGGAGGTCTTCTGGAATTTCCGGAAGAGGTGGATGCGGCGATTGAAGCCGGTGCTACGGCAGTCTCCACTGCGGACCGGATTTTGTGGGATTATAAATAACAGCTGAACAAGGAGGGGAAATTATGAAAATAATGTTTTGCGGTGCGTCAATGGATGTAACAGGTTCCTGTCATATGCTTACCACTGACAGCCATAAAATTCTGCTGGACTGCGGGCAGTTCCAGGGGGGCAAAGAGATGGAAAAACTCAATTATGAGCCATTTCCGTTTGATGCAGAGGAAATCGAATGCGTTCTGCTTTCTCACGCACATATTGACCACTGCGGACGTATTCCACTGCTGGTGAAAAGGGGATTCAAGGGTCAGATTTACTGTACGGATGCGACTGCCGATCTTCTGGAAGTCATGCTGAAAGACAGTGCACATATTCATGAAAAGGATGCAGAATGGCAGTCCCGAAAGAATGCCAGAACCGGAAAGCCGCCGGTAGAACCACTGTATACCATGCGTGATGCGGAAAACGCACTGAAACTGGTAAAACCGGTTCTCTATGATCAGCTGGTGGAAATCAACGAACAGATGCGTATCGTATTTAATGACGCCGGCCATATTCTGGGATCCGCTATCACAGAACTGTGGGTAGATGAGGGTGAAACTACTTCCAAGATTGTCTTCTCCGGAGACCTTGGGGTGGAAGACCGTCCTATTTTAAGAAATCCGAAGAAGATTAAAAAAGCAGATTACGTTATCTGTGAATCTACATACGGAAACCGCCTCCATCCGGCCAACTCCACCAGTATTGATGAGCTGATTGAAATCACTCTCAAGACTGTGAAGCGGGGCGGCAGTGTGGTGATTCCGTCCTTTGCCGTGGGCAGAACACAGGAACTGATTTACCAGTTCAATATGTTCTACGAACAGCACGCAGAATACCAGAAGGATCTGGAAAACATAAATGTATATATTGACAGCCCGATGGCTACCACTGCCACCGAGGTGTTTAAGAAAAATGCTCAGGTATTCGATGAGGAAACCAAGGCCTTTATTCTCAGCGGTGATAATCCTCTGGACTTTAAAAATCTGAAGTTTACCAGAAATACAGCCGATTCCCAGATGCTCAATGCAGATAAGACAGCGAAAGTTATCATTTCTGCCAGCGGTATGTGTGAAGCAGGCCGTATCCGTCACCACCTGAAGCATACCCTGTGGGATGCGAGAAACAGTATTGTTTTCGTAGGATATCAGGCAGAAGGAACTTTGGGACGCAGCCTGGTTCAGGGTGCATCCGAAGTGAAACTTTTCGGTGAACCAATCAGTGTAAATGCGGAAATCTACAATCTGGAAGGTTTCTCCGGTCATGCAGACCAGCATGGACTGATAGACTGGCTGAGCGGATTCCAGACTGCGCCGAAGCAGATTTTCCTGGTACATGGGGAATACCAGTCCAAGCATGATTTTGCGGATAAGATTCGTGCAGAACTGGGATTCAGTCCGGTTGTCATCGAGTGCAACAGCGAATTCGAACTGGAAACCGGTACTCTGCTGAGCAAGGAAGAAATTATTAAAGAAGCTATCGACGAAGAAGCAGTTGTAAAGCTTCAGGATAAGCTGGCAGAAGTGGAAGCAAACCTTTCCGGCCTGCTGGATGCTGCAAGAGGTGCCGTATCCGGTGATATTTCTCCGGAAAAGCTGGCGGCCATTAACAATATCGTGCAGGAACTGGAAAAGGCATCCCTGAATCTGGGATCTTCCGTTACTGCCGAAGACCGTGACACTACACCGCTGAGCCAGCAGTAATTATGCAGGAGGACTGCATCATGCAGAATGTAATTGTAATTGGAATTGCCGGAGGCACAGGTTCCGGCAAGAGCACCATGATTCAGAAAATCAAAGAAGAGTTTCACGATAATATCACCATACTGAGCCATGACTTTTATTATAAGCGTCATGATCAGCTCACCTATGAGGAACGGACGAAGCTGAACTACGACCATCCGGATGCCATTGAAACGGATCTGATGATTGAGCATGTACGGCAGCTCTGTCAGTGGAAGACTGTGAAGCGTCCGGTTTACGATTTTACCATTCATAACCGGGTGGATGATACCGTGGAAGTGTACCCTGCTAAAGTTGTGGTAGTCGAAGGAATTCTGATTTTTGAAAATCAGGAACTGAGAGATTTGTGCGACATCAAGGTATTTATCGACACCGATGCAGACGTGCGCATTCTCCGCCGTATTCTCCGTGACGTAAGTGAGCGAGGCAGAACTCTGGATTCCGTCATTACGCAGTATCTCACCACGGTGAAACCGATGCATGAGCAGTTTGTGGAGCCGAGCAAGAAATATGCAGACATCATTGTACCTGAGGGCGGGTATAACCGTGTTGCACTGGAAATGCTCAACGAAAGAATATACTCCCTGCTGAAGCAGAGTGAAAAATAAGTGGATTATCTGTGCTGAATGTTGTTTCTGAAGATACGGAGGTATCAGATGAGCGATTATCAGCTGAAAAAACTGAAATCCTGCCTGCTGCCGGAGACGGTTTACCGTCAGGCACTGTGGGCAGTGAAGGATTTGCCGCGGATGCGGGAAAGCCTTCTGGAAATGGAGCAGTCTCTGGACTGCCTGTCCCAGGTGTATACCGGACAGCCGCGGGGCAGCGGCATTCATTCGGATATGACTGCAAAACGTGCAGGTCAGATGGCAAATCTTGCCCTCAGAATCCGAATCATAGAAGACAGTCTGAAAGTGGTTCCCCTGGAGTACCGGGACGGAATCCTGGACAAAGTGGCATATGGAGTTCCCTATCCGGACTTCCGCCATCCCAACACCTGGAGAAAATGGCAGCAGGCCTTTCTTTATGAGGTGGCACATGGACTGCATCTGTACTGAAAATCGAGCATCCTGGCTTAATAAGCCGGGATGTTTTTTATGTATGCCAGACTGTGAAATCCTCTGAATCTTTCGTCATGTCGAACGCCGTCGAAAAATGACAGAAATTTCATGTAAAAAAATGTTAAACTGTACTGAAATTAACGTTTGCATGTGGTATTATGATAGTGTCAGAAATTGGAGGTAAAGAGGATATGATGAAACAGAAAGCAGCCGGAATTCTTCTGATTGTGATTTCCCTGGGAGCTTTGGGCTTCTGGGAGTTCTGGGGCAGAGAAAATCTGGCTTATGAACAGGTCATTGTTCTCCGGCAGAATATTCCAGAGAATACGGAAATCGTAAGAAGTCTGCTGGAGGTAAAGCGAGTGGAGAATCCGGGTGATCAAGTGCTGATGGAGAAAGATGCAGCTGCTCTGATCGGTATGGAATCTGCCCAGTTTATTCCGGCAGGTACACCTCTGCACAGAGAATTCTTTCAGGATCCGTCACTGGCAACCGGCGGAAACACAGGACAGTATATTTTATCCATACCGGCTGAATGGCTCATTTCGTTCCCGCAGACCCTGCGGAGAGGAGACGAAGTGAGCTTTTATTATGGAGAAAAACAGGTGACATCCGCGCGTGTGGCGCATGTAAGAGACAGCAGCAATCAGGAAGTTGTCTCTGCAGATGATGCCAGACTGCAGGCAACAGCCCCGGCAAGCCAGCTGGAAGTAGTAGTTACGGAAGCTGAAGCAGTGAAGCTTGCTGCAATGGCGGAAAAAGGAAAACGGTTTATGGTACTTTACAGTTAGGAGCAGGATATGATAATTGAAAATGTAATACTGTTTTACGGCTGTGACAGCCAGGTAGGCACCACCATGGCCGCACTTTCCGCCGCGGAGCTGCTTGCGGAAAAGGGTAAAAAAGTGCTCTACCTGAGTGCTGGTTCAATCCCGGGAATTGCCTATTCCACTGCAGAGCCGGCAGGGGCTGCAGTGGAACTATGGGACAGCACAGAAGATGAAG
>JAFYNS010000185.1 GCA_017556505.1 Bacillota bacterium
CATCAGCCAGGAAATCCCCAGAAACATGCATTCCAGACCGATGATTGCGATCATAGGCCGTTCTTTCATCAGTTCCATAGTGTATTGTACGAATTCTCCCATACGAACCGATTTCCAGCCATCAAACAGACTGAGCAGCAGTATGGACAGTACCCCCACTGCCATACTGATGATGGAAACACAGACAGCCACAACCCCTTTTGCCGTAATCAGCTGCCATGTCTTCACCGGAAGTGTGTGCATCAGATAGCCCTCATCCCGCAGCAGCCCCCTGTAAAACCGCAGGATAATAATCATCACCGTCATGGTAATCAGTGCCACAAAGATGGCAAAATATAAAAATGTTATCACGCTGTTCATCAGGTTGACCGCAGCAGGCAATTCCTCAAGTCCATTTCCACCAAAGAATTTATCATTCAGACCTATAAGTACTGCCAGTATCGGCAGTGCAATCCACAGAACCCCCATCATGCGGACCGTGGAACGGAATTCATATTTCGTCAGTTTAAACGTCATCTCTTTTTCCCCCTTTCACCGCATCCATTGCTTCGGTCGGTTCTGCAGCAGGTCCGGCTCCGAATAAATCTGCAAAATCTTCCGCACCGGTTCTTCTTCCCCTGTCCGGCGCTGCAGCATGCTGACGGTATCCGTCATACGGTGTCATTCGGAAATAATCACGGAATACCGCATCAACGGACTTGCCTTCCCGTTCCTTCATCTCATCCACTGCTTCGTGACAGAGGATCTTTCCGTTCTGGATAAAAATCACTTCATCCAGAATCCGCTCGATATCAGAAATCAGATGGGTTGAAATGATGACGGTTCCGTCCTCGTTATAGTTATTGATGATGGTTCCCAGGATGTATTCCCGTGCAGCCGGGTCTACCCCGGCGATGGGCTCATCCAGCAGATACAGCTGGGCCTTCCGGCTCATAACCAGTATCAGCTGTACCTTTTCCTTGGTACCTTTCGACATGGACTTCAGGCGCATCCCTTCCTCGAAGCCCAGTGTACGGCACATATCCTGTGCCTTGGTCCGGTCGAAATCACTGTAGAAATCGCCGAAGAGATCGAAGATGTCCTTCACCTTCATCCAGTCTGCGAAATAGTTCCGGTCCGGCAGATAGCTGACGATGGACTTGGTATAAGGACCCGGCTGCTGTCCATCGATCAATGCTTTACCGGAAGTCGGCTGCAGCAGTCCGTTGAGAATTTTAATAAGAGTTGTCTTCCCGCTCCCATTTGGGCCTAACAGTCCCACGACCTTCCCCCGGCCAATCTGCAGATCTACCCCGTCCAGAGCGCGGCAGCCGGAAAAATTCTTCGCAAGCCCCTCACAAATGACTAAATTATTCATGTTCTTCCCCCTTTTCATGAATCAGTGTAATGGCTTCCCGGGCCGTATAGCCCAGGGCTTTCATCTCCTGTAAATATGTGGCTATGTTCTGTTCCGCCAGTTTTTCTTTCATCGCATCGATTCGCTGCTGATCCGTCGTAACGGTTCGGCCGGTTGTCCGGTTCGTAACAAGCAGTCCCTCCGCTTCCAGTTCTGCCATGGCACGCTGCATGGTGTTTCGGTTCACACCGGCCTCCTGCGCCAGGTCGCGAACCGTAGGAAACGGCCCACCCTTGGGATATTCCCCTGCTACAATCGCACGCATCAGCAGTTCCTTCAGCTGCGGCCACAGCGATCTGCTGTCATCCAGTTTCCATTCCATCGTTTCCCCTTTCTTGCAAGCATTTATTTCTTTGTTTATTGTCCTAAGCACTTAAGACAATAAGACTATAACACGGTGGTATCGCTTTGTCAATAGGAAATCTGCAGGGATGACAGTTAAAAAAATGGGCTACGCACGCTTAACCGCTGCTCTTTCCCTGATTTAGCGTGCAGCCGTCCTTGCTTTTTTGTTTCGTGCAGGGGAATTCCTTCTTAATTTAAAGTAATACATGGAATAGTTTATATTTTATTCCTGAAACAAAGCCTTGATTTTGTAAATATTGTCTTTTATCTGGATGCGCTGCACGCTATCCGCACGAAAAAATTCAATAAAGCGTGAATTGGATTGGACAATACAGGAACCTGAAAAATCAGTTGCACAGAATTCTTAGGGGATGAGTAAAAACCTGACAATATGAAAAAAACTCCCGGCAGCCATTGCCGGGAGTTTCGGTTTCCATTTATTTCATCACATTCTGCGGTATACCAGACATGTAAGCCGCAATGTTTTCGAATACGATGTGGGCACGCTTCACCATGGCTTCCTTGGAAGCGAAGGCCACGTGCGGTGTGCAGAGGGTGTTCTTGCAGTTCAGCAGCGGATGATCGCCAGGGATCGGCGGTTCCATTTCATAAACGTCGATGCATGCACCGCCGATTTTATCAGAATTCAGTGCATCTGCCAGAGCCTGAGAATCCAGAACCGGGCCCCGTGCCAGGTTGATCAGGATTGCATTCTTCTTCATGAGAGCAATCTTTTCTGCACTAATCATGCCTCTGGTTTCTGCGTTGTTCGGCATATGCAGGGAAATGATATCGGAAGTTGCCATCACTTCATCCAGGCTCATGTACTTGATATATGGAACATCCTTTACGGTACGGCTGTACGCAACCACTTCGCAGCCGAAGGCGTCAGCAATCTTAGCCACGCGCATACCGATGGCACCGGTACCGATGATACCGAAGCGCTTACCTTCCAGTTCATTGCCAATCAGGCCTGCCAGAGTGCCGCCGTTTCTTACTGCAGTATCACACTTGGACAGATTTCTCATAAGGGAAATCACCATGCCGAATGCCAGGTCAGCTACACATGCAGTGGAGTATCCGGCGCAGTTATTTACCATGATGCCCAGCTCTCTGCAGGTATCCATATCCACATGGTCGATGCCGGTGAACGCGATATCTAAAAGCTTACAGGAGTCGAAGCCACGGATTGCTTCTTCTGTCAGCTTGATATTGGTATCAACTACCACTTCCGCCCCGCGGGCACGTTCAATCTGCACGGCAGGGTCAGCGGATACCTCAGCAAAATATTCAACTTCCACTTCATCGCCCAGTTTCTGGCGTGCGATTTCGTAGACCTGTTCTTCCGGAATTCCGAGTGGTTCAATAATTGCGACTTTCATAATTACAGTACGCCTCCTTGTTAATTTCATAGATACTTAAATTATAAAAGTTTCAATACATGCGGTCAAGGGTAATGTTAAAATTATAAAAGGATTGTAATTCGCTGTCAAAACTGATAGAATAATAGATTATAATCATGATTTTACTCAACGGAGGTAACACATAATGAAGAAACATAACATTGAAACCATTTGTATCCACGGCGGCTATGCTCCCGGCAACGGCGATTCAAGACAGCTTCCAATCTACCAGAGCACCACATTCAAGTACGATACCAGTGCAGAAATGGGCAAGCTCTTTGACCTGGCATCCAATGGTTACATGTACTCCCGTCTGGCTAACCCTACCTGCGACGCAGTAGCAGCTAAGATCGCTGCTCTGGAAGGTGGCAGCGCAGCAATGCTCACAAGCTCCGGCCAGGCAGCAAACTTCTACTCCGTATTCAATATTGCAGGCTGCGGTGACCACATCGTATCCTCTGCAACGATTTACGGCGGCACTTTCAACCTCTTTGCTGTAACCATGGCAAAGATGGGTATTGAATTCACCTTCGTAAACCCTGACTGTTCCGACGAAGAACTGGAAGCAGCATTCAGACCGAACACCAAGGCAGTATTCGGCGAAACCATCGCAAACCCTGCACTGAGCGTACTGGATATTGAACGCTTTGCCAAGGCAGCCCATTCACACGGCGTACCTCTGATCGTAGATAACACCTTCGCGGCAGCTGTAAACTGCAGACCAATCGAATGGGGTGCTGACATCGTGACCCACTCCACTACCAAATACATGGAAGGTCACGCTGCGACTATCGGCGGCTGTATCGTAGACTCCGGCAACTTTGACTGGATGGCACATGCAGACAAGTTCCCTGGCCTGACCACTCCGGACGACAGTTATCACGGCGTTGTATATGCCAAGGACTTCGGTCTGGGCGGTGCTTTCATCACCAAGTGCGTTGCACAGCTCATGAGAGACTTCGGTTCCACTCCGGCTCCGCAGAATGCATTTCTGCTGAATCTGGGTCTGGAATCCCTGCCGGTGAGAATGCAGCGCCACTGCGAAAACGCCCAGAAAATGGCAGAATTCCTGGAAGCACACGACAAAGTTGCATGGGTAAACTACCCTGGACTGCCTTCCAACAAGTACTATGCACTGGCACAGAAGTATCTGCCTAAGGGTTCCTGCGGCGTGATCAGCTTCGGCGTAAAGGGCGGCCGCAGTGCTGCAGAAGAGTTCATGGCACACATGACCTTAGGCAACATCGAAACTCATGTAGCCGACTCTCACACCTGCTGCCTGCACCCTGCAAGCTCCACCCACCGTCAGATGAGTGACGAGCAGCTGACCGCTGCCGGCGTACCTGGCGACATGATCCGTCTCTCCATCGGTCTTGAAAACATCGAAGACCTGATTGAAGATGTGGCTGGTGCACTGGAACACATTTAAAATACTATACGAAGATACTTTAAAAGGACGTTCTCATCACGGGAACGTCCTTTCTGTTTCATATTAATTCTTCTTCCATGGGATTTTCGGCAGCAAGTCAGGCATCTGGTCCTGCGCACTGTGAAGCAGCAGGGACATGGTATCCAAAACCATCTTTTTCGTTTCAGGATCCAGATTTTTTACAGTCTTAAGAATAATTCCGGAATTTTTCAGAATATCATGCCGCATTTCTTTAAAGGAGTTGGCGTTTGTGGACCCAAGAATGGCAAAAATCGCATCTACGAAGGCCTCCCTCTGCGCAGGTTCTACACGCCCCATCCATTCTTTCAGAGTCTTATCCCAAAACATGCTGCTTTCCTTCACCGCACTGAGCCGGACAAAATCCGGACCCTGCACGCTCCAGGAATACAGGTCATGCTGCAGCGGTCCAATCTGGCGGCTGTGCACTACCACATAATCCTCCACATGGTCAAACATCATCCCTACGATGGACGACTGGGGCACGAACGAGTGAAGCCGGCCTTCCAGCAGCTGATAATGATCTTTCGTAACAATGGTGCCGTCGTATCCCGGACTGTCATTGCAGTAGACACCGGTAATTCTGCTTCTCAGGCTTTCCTCACAGAACATGGCAGCATATAGTGCCAGATTTCCCCCCTTGGAGTGTCCGCCCATCCAGATTGGTCCCTCCACGAGTTCTACTTCCTTCTCAAAATACGTCACCGCATCAATCTGTGCAGGAACCGGTGTTGTGAAACTCATATTCAGGTCTTCATTCCAGCCCACCAGTGTGTTATCAGTTCCCCGATACACAATGAATGCGCCCTCCGGCATCAGAACCGTTACAGCGGAAAACTGCTTCTCCTGCTTCTGATCAATCAGGTTCACATAATCGCGCAGCTTCAGATCACCGAAACGCCGGGATGAAGCCATGGCAGGAAACAGTTCACGGTCCTTTGCCATATGAAAATCGGGATTGGCCCCCTGCTCCAGATTTCTCCATAAACGTTTCTGAGCTTCGGCCAGAGTAATCTTTCCATTCTCTTCTTCTGTCCACAGACCGTCAAACGGGAAATATGCCATCTGTGAAAAAATCAGGCTGTCCACACAGTTCAGCGGAGCCTGGCCGAAAGTCAGATCCCCTCTCCAGTTTATATAATCAAAAATATCTGACATGAAAATCCCCCCATATTACACACTAAAACATACCAAGACTCTTAAACAGGAAAATCCACCCGAACAGAGTCAGACTGGCTAAAGCGGAAGAACATACCACCGCATTGGCAGCCAGCGGACCGTCACTGTCCATCTGTTCTGCCATAGTAAAAGATGATACTGCCGTCGGTGATGCAAATACTGCAATCAGTGTCACAAAGGGCACCCCTCGAATACCGAACAGTGATGCCAGAGTCAGTACAATACCCGGCACAATCACAAGACGTCCCAGAACGCAGATTACCAGGTTCCTCTTCATCGACGCAAAATCCTTCATATTCAGTGACATCCCCAGCGTTACCAGTGCCAGAGGTGTGGCTACACTCTTCAGCTGACTGATTACATCCACCGCAATCTCAGGAAGCTCAATACCCAGAAGCATCGTAAGAATACCTGAAACAGCACCGATGATCAGTGGATTCCTTGCGATACCTTTCAGAATCTTCACCGGATCCGGCTTTCCCCCACGGAAGATTTCCAGAACAACCACTGCCAGTACATTGAAAATCGGAACTACAATGGTGACAGCCAGTGCCGTCGTTACCAGCTTTTCGCCGCCGAAAATATTGGACACAATAGGCAGACCCATAATAACAAAGTTGCTGCGGTAAATAGCCTGAATCATGGCACCGCGGCTTTTATTCGACGGTTCGATTTTTACAATCACAGCCATGGTGATAAAAAATACCACCAGAATCATAATAATGGTAAACGAAATAAACTTCAGATCAAAGGCCTCACCGATTTCCGCTCCGTAAATATTACTGAACATGAGGCAGGGAAAGAACACATTGAATACCAGCTTGTTCATTTTCTTGACTTCTGTTTCGTTCATGAAATTATTACGCCGAAGCAGGATTCCAATGGCCATGATAATAAACATAGGTGCCACGGCCTTTAATGCAATAATAAAATTCTGCAGCAAAATATTCGCCTTCTTTCTGATTATCTTCTGCTATATTAGCACATAATAAGATTGTGTGCAAGGTTAGCGAATCGCGTTAAGATTATGATAATTATTATCATTTATTGTGTTTAAACTTGAAAATTCATGGTATATTGTAATTAAATAAAGGAGGTATATATTATGAGACTGAAAGATAAAATTGCAATCGTGACTGGCGGCAGCCGTGGAATCGGCCTCGCCACTGTAAAGGCATTTTTAAACGAGGGAGCCATTGTAATCCTCTGTGCCAGCCGTTTGGAGTCTGCACAGAAAGCTGCAGAAGAATTGAAAAAAGAATTTCCGGATTCGCAGATTGAGGGTATCGCACCGGATCTGTCCAGCCTGGAAAGTGTAAAAAAAGCCTTCAGTGCAGTTGCTGAAAAATATGGCCGTATCGATATTCTGGTAAACAACGCGGGAATTTCCGAAAGTACCCCGTTTTCAAAATATGAAGAAAGCATTTTCGACAAGGTAATGGATCTGAATGTAAAGGGCCTCTTTACCGGCTCCAAGGCCGCAGCTGATGTCATGGTTCCGCAGGGAAGCGGTGTGATTCTGAACACTTCCTCCATGGTTAGCCTCCACGGCCAGCCAAGCGGTATCGCCTATCCGACTTCCAAATTTGCAGTAAACGGGTTCACCCGTTCCCTGGCCAGAGAGCTTGGTCCGAAAGGCATCCGCGTAAATGCAGTAGCACCCGGCATCATTGAAACTGACATGATGAAAGCCGTTCCGAAGGGCATTATCGAACCGATGATGGCGCAGATTCCTCTCCGCCGTCTGGGAAAGCCGGAAGACATTGCCAACGCATATGTTTTCCTGGCATCTGAAGAAGCATCCTATATCACCGGCATCGTCCTCAGTGTGGACGGGCTGGCGAGAACATAATTCTCCTTCTGTATCTGTTGATTCATTAGAAAAGGAAGCATCCCTGTTATGGGTGCTTCCTTTTGCATTTCATTAAGGTACCTTCTTATCATACCGGAAACAGTACCAGTACATCGGCACGCAGAGCGCCACTGCAGCAAGGATATCGATAATCGAATGCTGCTTCATGAATACCGTAGAGACCGAAATCAGTATAGCAGCCACGTTAAATCCGGTTCTGCAGATTTTGCCATGAAGGCCTCGGCAGTGCCAGGATGTGAAGCAGACCGCCAGGGAACCTACTACATGGAGCGATGGACAAACATTGGTATTGGTATCAGCCGCATACAATCCCGCTATCACATTCGTGAATACGTTATCCCTTGGGAACACTTCAGGCCGAAGCATCTGGCAGTTAGGCCAGATCAGGTAAATCAGCAGCGTGACGGAATAGGTGATGATAACGAATTTCATCAGTTTCCGGAAAGCATCCACATCATACAGCAACGTGTACACATGAATCCCAATCAAATAGACATACCATAACAGGTACGGTATGACGAAATACTCCACAAATGGTATGTAATCATCCAGCCTGCAGTAGACCTCATGACAGGCTTCCAGTGGAATCGACACTTCCACCAGCCAGAACAGGCCGCCGAACACCGGCCAGAAAGCCAGGAGCCACAGATGACGAAACTCTTCAGAATTCAAATTATGTGCACGCAAACGCAGATAATCCCGCACCGGATGTTTTAAAATCTCAAACATAAAATGCTACCCCCTGTACTCAGAGGATAGCACTTTTTTCTTAACATTTTATTAATACTTCATTAATTTATATTTAAATTTTGTCAATTTGATGGATTTTTCGCCTGTTCTGCCGGACTCTGCATGGTCTACACTACACTGCAGTTGCAGATGCAGCCATGAATGCGTTTTTCCAGTTTTTTCAGCTGTTTCTTCGCTGCATATAATCCGATGTAAATTGCAATTCCAATTATGATTCCCTGTAACATGATGCTGCCTCCTTTTTGAACTGTATATTAGTTAGCTATCTCTAACCATTTTCTTGTTCATATTATATCGGATAGCGCAGCCGTTGTCAACAGATTTCAGATAATGATTATCATTTTTATTCAGTAATTATGTCTGCCAGTTCTTTCTGCATTTCTTCTGTAAATCCACATACTTCCAGACATCCTCTGAAATTCCGTGCCTCAAAAGCCTCAAGCAGTGCTTCCATGGTTTCTGGCCGGGAATCCAATACCTTCTTTACCCGCTCCATCAGATCAGGAATTGCTGTCAGATATTCTTCCGGCACAGGGAAATTTTTCATCAGCCTGTTAATGCCATCTGTGTTTAAGGTACTGCTGATCATGTAGTCTGCGATAATGTCCTGATTCGCAGCCCCCGCAATATAGAGAACCATTGCTGCAGTAATTCCAGTCCGGTCTTTACCTGCAGAACAGAGAAATACGACGGCACCTTTATTCAGTCCATCGCTGATTCCCCGCAAAATATCTGCGCAGCACTTCATATTTCCAAAAACAGTTTCCACATAATCCAGCTGCATGCTCTTCACAATCGATTCCTTTGACCGTTCTGTGCCGTGAACCTGACGGTCCAGTTCTTTCATCAGATTATAATGATGATAGTCCATTTCTTCCTGAAGAAGTATCGGAGAGGCTTTCGTTTCATTTTCAATTATCTCCCAGACAGTATTGTTTCATAAATCCGATACATTTCCTGGCTGAAACAGCAGAAAGTCACTTCCATATCATAGTCCGGATGGAGCTTTATCCACTGCGACACAGTTCTGCATGCAATCTCGGAAGCCTCCTGCCATGGATACCTGTATACACCGCAGGAAATGGCTGGAAATGCCACAGAATGGAGGCCTTTTTCCCGGGCAAGTTCCAGGGAATTCCGGTAACAGCTTTCCAGCAGCATCGGATCCAGTGCACTGCCCGAATAAATTGGTCCAACCGTATGAATTATATACTTTGCCGGGAGATTATATCCACCGGTAATCTTCGCCTCACCGGTTGGACAGCCATTGAGGGTTCGGCATTCTTCCAAAAGCCTTGGCCCTGCTGCGCGGTGAATGGCACCGTCCACGCCTCCGCCACCCAACAGGCTGCTGTTTGCAGCATTAACGACAGAGTCAACCTCAAGTTTGGTAATATCTCCCACTATATATGTTATCTTACTCATAAGTGCATCCCTCCTTTACATATCCCTATCATAGCAGAAAAACAGAGGGACTGCAATGAAACCCTCTGTTTGTTCAATCAATATTATTCTTCTGTTTTCTGATCAGGAATACCGGATTCCAGTTCACCTGCATACCGTTCACAGGATCCCAATTCCGTCACACTGGCATATCCCAGGGATCGCAGAGCCTTTACCCCTCTTCTGCATCCATCGATATCCCAGTCATATACGAATACTGGTATCAGTTTGTTATCCAGCACGTAAATTGCTCTTCCAATCTGTTCCATAGGCAAGTTGACTGAACCCGGCACATGTGCCTTCACATAATCTTCCTGCGAACGGATATCAACAAGATAGGCTTCTTTCAGCTGGTAATATTTTAATAGACCATCATTAATATTCGGTCCTTTGAAAAAATCTAATATGCCCATAATTCTTACCTCTTTCCTGGTCAATTTTGCAGGTTTTTACACCGAAGTTTTACACTTAAATTTTTCCCATAGGTGTAAGTCCTTATTTTTCAGAACTGCACTGGTTCTATAGGATACTCTGAAAATCACTTCATTTATTCACTGTTTCCCGGAATATGAATCCCGACACTGTATAAACGGAATGGTTCTAACGCCATTCACTTTCTTTTCCGCCTTATTCCGGAGCCAGAGATGCCCCGGTAAGATACGGGGCAAATACAGAAATTCATAGATTAAAACCTTGCTCAACAACTTTGATTATGTTATTCTTCTTCCAGCATTTCCTTTACGAAAGTCACCACGGTTTCATAATATCCTTCCTTATCCAGGAAAAAGCTCATACCATGCTCTGCATCAGGGACATAGAACGTCGCAATCCGCTCCGCACCGCAGGCAGCTGCATTCACGGCTGTCATTTCTGCAGGTACCCGCTCGTCAGCTTCACCATGGATGAATACAACCGGAATTTTAGAATTTTTCAGGGATTCAACCGCACTGGCTTCATCCGGATTAAAATCACCAAATAACTTGGCTCCCAGCTTTACCAGCTTCCAGGATGGTCCCACAGGCAGATTCATCAGCTTGATTGCTTCCTTCATAACACCTTCCACCGTACTATATCCGCAATCTGCCAGAATGCACTTCACATTTGGACAGTCCTGAAGCAGTTCTGCCGCCATTAAAACAGTTGCAGCCCCCATGGAGATTCCGCCCAGCAAAATCTTCACATCCGGACCGAACCGTTCTACGGCGTATTCCACCCATCTGACACAGTCGTGACGTTCTTTGATCCCCATAGTAATCGTTTCGCCCTGACTTTCTCCATGTCCCCGCTGGTCAACCATCAGAATATTATATCCCTGTTCCCAATAAATCCAGAAACCTCCGGAAAAATCACGAAGAGTCGGGCTCTTATATCCGTGGAAAAAGATAACCAGCGGAGCACCATCTTTCTGATGGTAATAGCGTCCGGCTAACCGGATACAATCTTTGGACTGAATATATACCCACTCACAAGGCATCTGCTCCAGCTTTTCAATGGCAGAGAAAATATCATCTCTGAATTCCTCACTCTGCGGTCCAATCAGCTGATATGGATTGCGTCCACGATTTTTTGTCGGTTTAAAAGCATAATTATAGGCCCACTTTGCTGCACCCAGTACCGCTGCCGCACCTAAAGCCGCAACAGCACTAACCTGTGCGATTGTCTGCGCCTGTTTCTGTCTTTTGTTCATAAACTGATTTCCTTCCTGAATTTCAATTGATAATAAATATACGCCCCATGACGAAAAAAGTCAAGAGGCCCAATAAAATGTCACAGGAAATTCCTATTGCAATTCTGTCCCTTCATCCATCGAGAAACAGAGTCGCTGCCGGAATAAAAAAAGCTCAGCAACTGCTGAGCCAAATAAAAAAGGCGCCAGTGCTTCGCACTCTGCGCAGTTTTTTATACCATCATATGTTTTAATGGAAATAAAAAACCGGCAACGTCCTACTTTCCCAGGCAGCTTCCCACCAAGTATCATCGGCGCTAAGGA
>JAFYNS010000186.1 GCA_017556505.1 Bacillota bacterium
CCAAAGCTTCATTGTATGTATGTTCCTCCTTAGAAATAAGTCGTGATTATTCGATGAAGTCGATGCCCTTTACAACCTTCTTTTCCAGCTTGTCCTTGTACTTGGATCCGCCTTCTCTCTGTTCTTTCTGGATTGCACGGATCTTCAGAGGCAGGGAGAACAGGTTGATGAAGCCTTCTGCGTCGTACTGGTTATAAACTTCGTCAGCGGAGAAGGTTGCATATTCTTCACTGTACAGAGAGTAGATGGACTTGGATGCTGCGGCAATTGCATTACCCTTATAGAGTTTCATCTTAACAGTACCGGTGATTTCTTCCTGAGTTTTATCTACGAATGCGAGGATCGCTTCTCTCAGAGGAGTGAACCACAGACCATCATAAATCATCTGGGAGAACTTGGCTGCTACGATGTTCTTATACTGCATGGTGTCTCTGTCTAATACCAGTCTTTCCAGTGCTGCATGTGCTGCATACAGAATGGTTCCGCCTGGAGTTTCGTACACACCTCTGGACTTCATGCCTACCAGACGGTTTTCGATGATATCGATGGTGCCGACGCCGTGCTTGCTGCCAAGCTCGTTCAGCTTGTTCAGAAGGCTTACACCGTCCATCTTTTCACCGTTGATGCCGCAAGGAATACCCTTTTCAAAATCGATATCCACATATTCTACTTCATCCGGTGCGTCTTCAATCGGAACGGAGAGCACGTGGATATCTTTTTTATGTTCGTTCCAAGGGTTTTCCAGATTGCCGCCTTCGTGGGAGATGTGCCAGATGTTTTCGTCTCTGGAATAAATCTTTTCTACGGTCTGTGCGATTGGAATATCGTGAGCTGCTGCGTATGCAATCAGATCTTCTCTGGACTGTAAGTCCCAGATTCTCCAAGGTGCGATTACCTTGATTGCAGGATTCAGTGCTTTAATGGTAGTTTCAAAACGTACCTGGTCGTTACCTTTGCCTGTAGCTCCGTGGCAGATGTAGAATGCGCCTTCTGCTTCTGCGATTTCAACCAGTTTTTTCGCCATCAGCGGACGGGCCATGGAGGTACCCAGCAGATAGGTGTTTTCATAGATAGCACCAGCTTTCAGCGTTGGCCAGATGTAGTCTTCTACGAATTCCTGCTGAATGTCCACGATGTAAGCCTTGGAAGCACCGGTCTTGTATGCCTTTGCTTCGATCGCGGCAAAATCTTCTTTCTGACCTGCATTGCAGCATACGGCGATAACTTCACAGTCATACTGTTCCTTCAGCCATGCTAAGATGATAGATGTGTCCAGTCCGCCAGAGTAAGCGAGTACGATTTTAGTCTTTTCCATTGTGTATACCTCCATAACTGAGTGTGAATAAATATTTAATTTAATGAATATCATTCATTGGATGTTTGTAATTATACACTCGACTTCGTATAAAATCAAGAGGTAATTTGTTGAAATATAACAAAATTTGTGTATTTATTTGAATACAATGCTGAATAACGATGTATATTACCTACATAACCACCAGCGGAGTATAACCTGTATGATTCCGGCTGCCGGTACAGCCAGAATCATGCCGGGAAGACCGAAAAAATATCCGGAGCTGCTGACTGACAGGAGCACAAACAGCGGGTGCAGGCCTGTGGATTTTCCTACAACACGCGGGTAAATATAATTACTGTCGATTTGCTGAATCAGAAAAAGTATGAGCACTGCTGCGGCGGATTTTGCAGGGCCTCCCGTGAAAAACGCTGCCAGAAATGCCGGTACCATGCTGATGAAGGGGCCAAAGTAAGGAATAATGTTTAAAATCCCGCACAGTACACCGAGAATGACCGCAAATTCAATTCCCAGGAGCGAGAGCCCGGCGGATGAAAGCAGTGCAACCAGAAGGCCGTCGATAAAGGCCCCTTTTATAAAGGAAGAAAGGACAGCATCGATTTCACCTGAAATTTCGCAGACGATTCCATGGGCCTTCTGTTTCAGAAGAAGAGATAACAGCCGGTCTTTCAGCAGCAGAAAATAGTCCTTATCTTTAAGAAGATAGATGGATGCAACCATGCCGAGAAAGATACTGACCAGGGTTCCGGTAAACGAACGGAGATCTGATGCCAGTGTTCGGATGGTAAACCGCTGCCGGATCCAGAGAAGCAGTTTATCTGCAGCCTGGGATGAATCGGCAAAATCCGAAGAAAACCAGCGGCCAAGGAAGCTGGCGGCAGTGTCGTAGGCATGACGGAAATAATCAAGAATCAGCTGCAGTGTGGCTTCGATTCCCTCTGTGGGCAAAGCTCCCAGAATCAGTACTGTAAAACCGGCAGCAAATGCGGCGAGCACTGCAAATAACAGGGTATAGGCAGCCAGTATGGCGCGTCCGGTGCCCAGTTTGGGTGTGAAACGGTCCACTGCAGGATTCAGGAGCCAGGCGATGGTGATTCCGATTAAAAGAGGAGAGGCGGCTGCCAGAACCGGGCGGCAGAGATTCCAGAGAGAAGAAATGAGGTCTGCAAACAGGTTTTCCATTTTATTGTATCCTTTCATTTATATTATGGCACAGATACGGCAAAATACTCTTTAATACAGGAACAGTTTCCGAAAGCACTTGAAGGTGGAAAAATACAATAAAAAAACAATTCGCGGGCACATTTGCGGTTCACCGCTGGAAAGCTTGAAAACCACTGACTGCAAGGCTCTGCGGGTTTTGCATGTACTCAAAAAAATGCACTGAATTTGAAAAATATAGTTTGACTATAAGGCATATGCGGGTATATTATAAGTACATAAAGTATACATTATACATCCAAATACATCAGGAAGGGATTGATGTAGTTTTTGGGCTGTAAATGTTCTTAATTGTTAATTATTATTGTTTTATGTTTCCTGCCGCATAAGGCGGGGGACGGCAATGAGGGAGGTAAACAAATTATGAGAAAAGAATGGGAAGGTTTCGTGCCAGGAAGATGGACAGAACAGATCGACGTAGAAGAGTTTATTAACTTAAACTACCATCCGTACGACGGTGATGACAGCTTCCTGGCAGGACCTACAGAAAGAACCAAGGAATGTTATGCAAGAGTACAGGAACTGCTGGTAGAAGAAAGAAAGGCTGGCGGTACTCTGAAGGTAGATGCAAGCAGAATCATGAGAGTTAACGCTTTCGGTCCTGGTTACATCGTTCCTGGTAAGGACGTAATCGTTGGTCTGCAGACTGACGAACCTCTGAAGAGAGGTATCTGCCCATTCGGCGGTATCAAGATGGTTAGAGAAGAAGTTGCTGAATATGGTGAAAAGCTGCCTGAAGAAATCGACAGAATGTTTGACTACATCACTACTCACAATGATGGTGTATTCAAGGCATATTCCAAGGAAATGAAGCAGGTTAGACACCTGGGCTACATCACTGGTTTACCTGATGCTTACGGCAGAGGCAGAATCATCGGTGACTACAGAAGAGCTGCTCTGTATGGTATCGACTACCTGATCGCAGAAAAGCAGAAGGATCACGAAATGATCGCTTCCAGACACGTGATGAACGAAGAAAATATCAGAACTGCTGAAGAAGTATTCAACCAGATCAAGTCCCTGAAGGAAATCAAGAAGATGGCTGAAGCTTACGGCTACGACATCTCCGGCCCTGCTAAGGACGTTAAGGAAGCAATCCAGTGGACTTACTTCGCATACCTGGCTGGTATCAAGGAAGAAAACGGTGCTGCAATGTCCATGGGTAGAACTTCCACCTTCATCGACATCTATGCAGAAAGAGACCTGGCTAACGGCGTTTACACTGAAGAAGAAATTCAGGAATTCGTAGATGACTTCATCCTGAAGCAGAGAGTTGCAAGACACCTGAGAACTAACGAATACAATGAACTGTTCGGTGGTGACCCAATGTGGATTACCGAAGGTATCGGTGGTGTAGGTCTGGACGGCAGACATAAGGTTACTAAGAACTCCTACAGAGTTCTGCAGACTCTGTACAACCTGGGACCTGCTCCAGAACCAAACCTGACTGTACTGTGGTCTAAGGACCTGCCTGAACCATTCAAGAAGTTCTGTGCTCAGGTTTCCATCGACACTGACTCCATCCAGTACGAAAACGACGACAAGATGAGACCTTCCTACGGTGAAGACTACTCCATCGCTTGCTGCGTATCCGCTATCCAGATGGGTCAGCAGATGCAGTTCTTCGGTGCTAGATGTAACCTGGCTAAGATCCTGCTGCTGGGTCTGAACGGTGGTATCGACGAAAGAACCGGTGAACACGTTGGTCCTCAGATGGAACCAGTTGGTGACGGTCCTATCGACTACGAAGATGCTTGGAAGAGATTCAACATCTATCTGGAATGGCTGTGCGAACTGTATGTAAACATCATGAACATCATTCACTTCATGCATGACAAGTACGACTTCGAAGCTGCTCAGATGGCATTCCTGAACTCCGAAGTTAAGAGACTGATGGCATTCGGTGTAGCTGGCTTCTCCGTAGCAGCTGACTCCCTGTCCGCTATCAAGTACGCTAAGGTATATCCAATCAGAGACGAAAACGGTGTAATCGTTGACTACAGAACTGAAGGCGACTTCCCTAAGTATGGTAACGACGATGACAGAGTAGACGAAATCGCAGTAGCTATCTCCGAAAGAACTATCGAAGAACTGAGAAAGCACCCTACTTACAGAAACTCTGTACATACACTGTCCGTACTGACTATCACTTCCAACGTAATGTATGGTAAGAAGACTGGTAACACTCCTGACGGCAGAAGAGCTGGTACTCCATTTGCTCCTGGTGCTAACCCAATGCACGAAAGAGACAGCCACGGTGCAGTTGCTTCTCTGAACTCTGTTTCCAAGATTGACTGGAATACTTGTCAGGACGGCGTTTCCAACACCTTCTCCATCACTCCAGAAGCACTGGGTAAGGAAAGAGGCGAAAGAATTGAAACTATGGTTGGCCTGCTGAACGGTTACTTCGACAGAGGTGCTCACCACCTGAACGTAAACGTTCTGAACAGAAGCCTGCTGGAAGATGCATATGAAAACCCTGAAAAGTATCCATCCCTGACTGTAAGAGTATCCGGATACGCAGTAAGATTCAATGCTCTGTCCAAGAACCACCAGAAGGAAGTTATCGCAAGAACATTCCACCAGAGCAAGTAATTAAAACGTTTTATTAAGAAATTCGATTCCTTGATAAAATATAAAAATGACTAACTGTATGAGGTGCCTGTGTATGCGGGCACCTTATATAGTATTTAGAAAAGGAGAACGCACAGAGATGAAAGGAAGACTGCATTCCATTGAAACCTTCGGTGCTGTAGATGGGCCGGGAATCCGTACGGTATTTTTCATGCAGGGATGCCCTGCGCGCTGCCTGTACTGTCATAATCCGGACTCCTGGAAATGTGACGGCGGCCGTGAAACGGACCTGGAAGAAATCCTTTACCGTGCTGAGCGAGGCAGACCGTATTATGGGGATAAAGGTGGGGTGACTTTTTCCGGCGGCGAGCCATTGATGCAGGGGCAGTTCCTCATTGAGGCTATGACTGCATTAAAAGAAAGGGGAATCCAGAGCGCGCTGGACATCAGCGGAACCTACGTGGATGAGTATACACGTGATGCTCTGGCTGCCTGCGATCTGGTGCTGCTGGACATCAAACACCCGGATCCGGAGCGTTTCGAGATTATTACTGGCTGCAAACAGGATACTCTGTTTGAAGTCATTGATATGATGAATGAACTGGAAAAACCATGCTGGATTCGTCACGTGGTTGTTCCGGATATCAATGATACCGAAGAAGATATCGAAGCACTGAATCAGTTTATCAGCAAAATCCGCAATATCCAGAAGGTTGAGTTGCTGGCTTATCACACTATGGCGGTGAATAAGTATGGCAAGCTGGGTATTGTCTACCGCCTGAAAGGCGTACCGCCGATGGATAAGGGCAGACTGGATGAACTGAAAAAACTGGTCAGAGTGCCTGAAAAATGATTTATATGCATATGAAAAGAGGTGGACAAACTTGTCCACCTCTTTTCGATTGTTTTACCTTACTTATACTATATTTTGCTTTCTGAGAGAATGTTATATTTCGCAGCGAAGATTGGAATTAAGCTTCCATCATCTTCAGAGCTGCCTGCTTTTCTTCTTCTCTTGTTTCCAGAATTCTCTGATATTCTTCTTCGGTCATCTTTTCCATTGTGAATCCGGTGAAGCCCCACAGGATGGATACCAGTGGATTCAGCCAGTTCAGGATTGCATATGGAGCATAACCGCCTGCACCCCACTGAGGCTGTCCCAGGAAGGAGCTCATGGTTGCACCACAGGTATTCCAAGGAATGAAGTTGGATGTGATAGTACCGGAGTCTTCCAGACATCTGGACAGGTTCTTTGCCTTCAGTCTTCTGTCTTCGAATGCTTCCTTGTACATTCTGCCTGGCAGAATGATGGACAGATACTGGTCGCAGCAGATAATATTTACGAAGATACAGGAGAATACGGTGATGGTAACCAGACCGCCTGTACCCTTTGCCAGCTTCAGCAGTGCGCCGGCCAGTGTAGCCATCATACCGGTGCAGTCAACAATACCGCCGAATACCATAGCACACATAATCAGGGAGATTGTCCAGAACATACCCTGCATACCGGAGGAAGACAGCAGACCTGCCAGTTCGCCCAGAACCGGATCATCCGGAGCTGCTACTTCGGAACCGTAGTTCAGGATATTCATCCAGGTTGTAGGACTGATGCCCTGCATTGCCATGAATGGCAGACCCAGTAATACGCCGCCGATCAGAGATGGCAGTGCAGGCAGCTTCATAGCTACAGCAACGATTACGAATACTGGAGGCAGCAGATAGATAATACCTACTTCGAAATTGTCTGTAATAAATCCGAGGATAGATTCTACAACACCCAGATCAGCGGAACCTGCTTCCTTGGCGTGGGAGAATCCCATTACCAGGTATGCAATCAGAGCAACAGCCAGAGAAGGACCAGTTGTGAAAATCATGTGTTTGATGTGTTCAAACAGATTGGAACCAGCTACTGCTGGAGCCAGGTTAGTTGTGTCGGACAGTGGGGACATCTTGTCACCGAAGTATGCACCGGATACTACAGCACCTGCAGTCATAGCAGGGTTGAAGCCTAAAGCGGTACCTACACCAATCAG
>JAFYNS010000021.1 GCA_017556505.1 Bacillota bacterium
ATCAAGCCGGCAGCCGATGCCATGGAACTGGACTTTATTGAAGTGGGTGTGGAAGAGTACGATTTTGCCATTGACCGGCAAAATCTCCAGCTGCCGCAGGTGCAGGCTTTTCTGGAGATTCTCAGAAGCCCTGAGTTCCATGCAAAACTGGACGAGCTTGGAGGCTACGGCTGGCATCAGGCAGGAAATATTATCATGATTGAATAAGGGGGAATCGTCATGACAGAGACGACCAGGCAGAACCGTCCTGTGATTCAGGTGAGGAATCTGCATAAGGTATATATCATGGGAGATGAGCGGGTGACCGCTTTGAAGAATATCAATCTGGATATCATGCAGGGGGAAATCTGCTGTATTTTCGGTACATCCGGATCGGGAAAGAGTACTCTTCTGAACCAGCTGGCAGGTCTGGAAAAACCTACAGCCGGAGAGGTCCGTATTGGCGGCGTGCCTGTATCCAGACTGGATGAGAACGGACTTGCCGTATTCCGGCAGAAACATGTGGGCTTTGTTTTTCAGTCCTATAATCTGCTGCCCGAGCTGACAGCGGTGGAAAATGTGGCCATGCCGCTTATGTTCAGGGGACTGCCCAAGGATGTGCGGGAACTGGAAGCCAGGAAGATGCTTTGCAGGGTTGGTCTGGGAAACCGGATGAACCATTATCCGGGGCAGATGTCCGGGGGGCAGCAGCAGCGTGCAGGCATCGCCAGGGCATTTATAACACGGCCGGATGTGGTATTTGCCGATGAACCGACCGGAAACCTGGACTCGAAGACGACGAAAGAAGTCATGGAGATGATACGCAAGTTTGCCAGAACCTTTCACCAGACTATCGTTCTGGTTTCTCATGATCCGGAGATGACACAGTATGCAGACCGGATTGTGACGCTGCTTGACGGCGAGATTATCAGTGATGTGAAGACAGAAAATAAGGAAAGACAGGGGTTATAAAATGAAACATGTTTTGAAGAGATGGATACATATTGGATTGATTATCGTCATGGTGATGTCAATGGCAGCCGCAGGAGGATGGGCTGATGAAGAAGGTAATACGCAGCCTCCGGCAGTGCAGGAAACTCCGGAGATTGGACAGCCAGCAGATTTTTCAGGGGAACTGGTACCGACGGGCTATACTGCTGACCGCAGCAGTATTACCAAAGGAACCCGCGTAAAAATCTCTGTACAGCTGAAATATGCGGATCGGTCTGCAGGAGAAGGCATCACAGTGGATGCTACCCGCCTGGTGGACAGCTTCAGCGGCGGCACCATTGACAGCAGTGCCATTACGGTTACACCTGCCGGCCAGTCTTTCCTGATTGATATTCCGGTAACCGGACTGGTTTATGGAGGTGTGGGAAACTCCCTGAAGCTGATGGTGAGCATCGGCGGCAAGTACGAGCAGATTGAGATTCCAATCAAAGAATGCAAAGAATATGAAGAACCGGTTTATGAACCGGTAGTGCCGGAAACGCCGGATCCGATTCCTGCACCGATGGCGCTGATGAGCCGAAATGAAATGGAAACTCCGATGAAAGCAGGAGAAACCAGAACTATTACAATCTTTGTGAAAAATATCGGGACCTCCGTCATGAAATCACCGCTGATTACTTTTTCTGCATCGGACAGCCTCTTCCTGCCGGGATCCAGCTCCACTTTGCAGATGAAGGACATTTACGGCGGAAAGACGGAAAGCGTGGAAATCAAGGTGCAGGCACTGGATGAAATCAGCAATGTGAGCCAGTACCTGGAAATGAAACTGGACTTCCGTTACTACAACAATGTGACGATGGCTGACGGCAGCAGCAGCGGCCGTGTAACCATTCCTGCTGAAGTAAAAAAGAAGAAGGAAGAAAAGCCGGAGGAACCTGAAGTTGTAATAGACAGTCCGGTTCCGAATCTGATTATCAACGGGTTTAATTATGGGGGAAGTGCTGTGGCAGCCGGTTCTGAATTCGGACTTAGCTTCCAGTTTGTGAATACCAGCAGCACCCTGCCTGTGGAAAACGTGGTAGTCACCCTGGAGGGCGGCGAAGGATTTACTATCAACGGCGGAACCAATACCTTCTATTTTGAGAAGATTGGCAAGGGCGGCAGTAAGTCCGTTTCCGTACCGATGAAAGTGCAGTCTGATGTGAAAAACGGGGCTAAACCGGTCAATGTCAGCTTTAAGTACGAATACGTAGATAATAGCAAGAGAATTCCGGTAAGCAGCCAGATGCAGATTACTGTACCTGTTTATCAGCCGGACCGTTTTGAAATTACATACCCTACCGTTCCGGTTATGGTTTATACCGGGGAAGAGACCAGCGTAACCATGAATTACGTGAATAAGAGCCAGACCAGTATTCTGAATGTGGAAGCCATACTGGAAGGGAACGTGGAAACTTATACACCGGTACAGAACCTGGGCAACATGGAACCGGGAAAGAGCGGAACCGTGGCTTTTGCAGTGACTGCACGGGAAGCAGGACAGGCGGAATTTACCATTAAATTCACTTACGAAGACGGAAACGGGGATGTGAAAACAAGGGAATTCCCTGTTACCATGACAGTGGAAGAAATGATGATGGAAGATCCGGGAATGTATGATCCGATGCCTGAGCCCGAACCGGAGCCGCAGACAAACTGGAAGCTGATTGGCGGAGTGGCAGCAGCTGCAGCAGCAATCATCTTCCTGATTATACGTAAGAAAAAGAAGTCCGCAGCTTTGAAAAAGGAAACAGAAATGTGGAATACCTGGGATGACGGCATCAGTTTCTCCGGAAATGCAGAAGGCGGACAGGAGGAAGAAAAATGAAATTCACTGATGTAGCCAGAATGTGCTTTGATAACCTGAAGAGGCGGAAGGGCAGAACCATTCTGACTGTTCTGGGGGTTTTCATCGGCTGTACATCCATCGTGGTCATGGTTTCCATCGGAATTGGAATGACCGAGTCTACCAATCAGATGCTGGAAGAGATGGGCGACCTGTCCATCATCGAAGTAAGCCGGGGATGGAATGAAACCGGTGAGGAAACGGCAGCCCTGGACGATACGGCAGTGGAATCTTTCCGGGCACTGGAAGGTGTGGCTGCGGTGATGCCGAAAGCCAGTCTGAATCAGTATTCCATACAGATGTATGCCGGAATCAATGACCGTTACCAGTGCGGCTGGGGTGAAATCGTGGGGATGGACACGGATGCTATGGAGGCCATGGGTTATGAACTCCTTGACGGTAAGGTGCCAGGCAGCGGAAAAAATGAAGCTCTTGCAGGACAGTGGCTGGCATATAATTTCTATGACACCCTGATGCCGGAAGGACGCAATTATGCAGACCGCTGGGCGTATGATGAAAATGGAAACCAGATTGACCCGCCAGATCCTTTTTTCAATGTTATAACCACACCGATTGTACTGGAAATCGACAAGGGTGACGGAACCGAGGTGAAAATCCGCCAGGAACTGAAAATTACCGGCGTTACGAAGGAAGATTACGGCAAAGGCTGGGAAACTTCGGAAGGAATTATGATGCCGATTGCGGCAATGAAGGATCTGATGACTAAAATAGACGGCAGCCCTGTTAATGCGAAGAAACTGACTTATTCCACCGTGCTGGTAAAGTGTGAAGACATCAGCCTGGTGACTGAAATCGAGGAATCTATTAAGAGTATGGGCTTCTATACCTACTCCATGGAGAGTATGCGTGAAAGTATGGAAGAAAGTTCCCGCCAGGTTCAGCTCATGCTGGGCGGTCTGGGTGCAATCTCGCTGTTTGTCGCAGCCATCGGTATTACCAACACCATGATTATGTCCATTTCCGAACGGACACGTGAAATCGGTATCATGAAAGCCCTTGGCTGTTATGTCCGCGATATCCGGCTGCTGTTTCTTATGGAAGCCGGGGCCATCGGTATGATGGGAGGCATTATCGGCTGTATTGTCAGTCTTGTGATCTCAGTGGGAATCAATCTGGTTTCCATGGGTGTGCTGGGCGGCGGCAGTATCACAGGAGAAATGGTACTGCAGGCCCTGATTGGCGGTGAAGGCGTGACAAGAATCTCTGTAGTACCGCTGAGCCTGATGGGATTCGCAGTAATCTTTTCCATCTTTGTTGGGCTGGTCAGCGGATATTATCCGGCTAATAAAGCAGTAAAAATCCCTGCACTGGAAGCAATTAAGCACGAATAGGAGTTATATATGGGTAAGTTTGATAAATATGAAGGCTGCGGCAAGGTGCTCGTCTGTCCGGTCTGCGGGGATGCACTTCAGCTGGGCGGGCCGCAGGTGCGTTCTCTGGTCTGCAGCGTCGGTCACAGTTTTGACCTGGCCAAGCAGGGATACGTGAACCTGTATCGTGGCAAACCAATCAATGAATACACGAAAGAATCCTTTCAGGAGCGGCAGGTGATTCTCCAGCGGGGCATGTATGCTCATCTTCTGGAAGAAATCTGCAGTTTTCTCCGCAAAACATTGGAATCCGGAATGGATTCGGTCGAAAAAAAGGTTCTGGTGGATGCGGGCTGCGGTGAGGGGTACTATACCCGTGAAATCGCGCAGCAGTTTGACCATCTGCAGCTGTACGGAACAGACCTTTCCAGAGACTCCATCCAGCTGGCAGCTGGTACAGCCAATGGTATGGGTGCAGGTCCTGCAGAGATCAAGTGGTTTGTATCCGATATCAGTAAGCTTCCGGTGGCTGACGGCAGCGTGGACTATGTGCTGGATATCTTCACATCTGCCAATTATCAGGAGTTTCAGAGAGTACTGGGTGAGGAGGGGTATCTGATTAAGATTATCCCGGGAGAAGGTCATGTAAAGGAGCTTCGTGAAGCGGCCAAAGATCAGCTGTATCATAAAGAATATAAGGAGCGGAAGGGTGCTGCGGTATTCGCGGAGCAGTTTGAACTGGTGGAACAGAAAATTGTCTCCAGAACCTTCTCTGTGAGTCCGGAAGAAAGGGATATCTTTATCCGCATGACACCGCTGCTCTTTGCAGTGGATAAATCGAAAATCGACTGGAGCACCGTTACGGAAATCACCGTGGAAGGTGAGCTGCTCATCGGAAAGAAAAAGCGTTAAAGGAGGATGAAGCCATGAAGAAAGAGATTTTGAAAATTGAATCAAAGTTTGACGGACTGCCCCTGAGTACAGCAGTATATGCACCGGATGGTGAAGTAAAGGGCATCGTGCAGCTGGCTCACGGTATGTCGGAGCACAAGGAACGGTACTTCCCGTTTATGGAATTTCTGGCTGAAGCGGGCTATGCTTCCATTCTCCACGATCACCGCGGTCATGGGGAAAGCATCCGTGAAGCCGGTGACCTGGGTTATATGTACGATGATACAGGGGAGGCAATTGTGGAAGATGTGCATCAGCTGACTCTGTACATGAAGGAACGGTTCCCTGGTGTTCCGGTATATCTCTTCGGCCACAGCATGGGTTCCCTGATTGTGCGTGCGTATTTGAGAAAACATGATGGAGAAATCGCCAAGCTGATTGTCTGCGGTGCACCCGGCAAAAATCCTGCAGTGGGCGCAGCCAAGATTCTGATCAGGGTGCTGAAGGCCATGAAGGGGGACCACCATGTGAGCAAGCTCATGTTCGACATGTCTCTGGGCGGCTTCAATAAGACCATCAAAAATCCTCGCACTGAGTGCGACTGGCTCTCCGTGAACGAAGCTAACGTGGACGAATACCTGGCCTGTCCACTCTGCGGTTTCGGTTTTACCTTAAATGGTTATCAGAATCTGATGCTGGTGATGGAAGCCTGCTTCCTGGAAAATGGCTGGGGTATGCAGAATCCTGACCTGCCAATCTTCTTCATCGCAGGCAGTGCTGACCCTTGCATCGGCGGCAAAGACGGCTGGCTGGACAGCCAGATTTTCCTGAGAAAGAAAGGATACACCAGCGTGGACGGCAAGCTCTATGAGGGCTACCGCCATGAAATTCTGAAAGAAGAAATTGCATGTGATGTTTTCGCAGACGTGCTGGCATTTATTGAAAAGTAAGGAGCGTGCGTGATGGTTGATATTTTGCTCAATGAAAAACTTTCCTGGCCTCTGACCCTGCTGTTCTGGGGCTTCTGCATCGCATTGTGGGTCATGGGAATCACTCCAATGCTGGTGGTGATTATGTTGACCATGCATGTGACGGAGCTGTTCTGCGTGGGCTTCGAAATTGGTGCGATGAGCGGCTGCAGCCGTGCAAAATCCGCATGCCTGTGCATGCTCTTCGGTCTCTTCTGGTGGGTGCCGCTGAAGAGGGCTGTGAAGAAATAATATGAATCAAGGTGAAGGGTATGTTCCGTCCGCAGGGAATGGAGCATACTCTTTGGGAACGATTGTGCTTTCTCTGATGATAGTCATTCTGATGAAAGTGGTTCAGGTTGCAGTTTTCCATGTGATCAGTGAACAGCTGCTCAGAAGAAAGCTGAATCTGGAATAAGAGCAGGAGTACTGTTCACACGTTTATGGCGTGTGGCGGTACTCCTTTTCATGATAAGTATTAGCGATATAGATACCGGCCAGAATGACGGCTGCACCCACAATCTGGTATGTGGTAAAGGGTTCCTTCAGAATCAGTGCACCGGCCAGAATGGAAACGACTGTGGATACACCGATGAAGGAGGAGGTCCGGTTGACACCGATTTTGGCGATGGCTACGTTAGACAGGAATACACCCAGTACAGAAGAGCAGAGGGCCTGATATAATACAGCTGTCAGGAAGCCGCTGTCTGTAAATGGAAGACGCAGAAGTCCCGCCATATCACCAGCCAGTGCCGCTTCACCCAGTGCCATTACGCCGAAGAGCACGGCACCGGCCACCAGCATGACGTAGGTGATTTCACCGCCGGTAAAATCAGAGGCTTTGTCTACGTACACGCAGTAGAGGGCGTAAACTGCAATGGATCCCAGCAGCAGGAGGTAGCCCGGCACGGACAGACTGGAAGTGACACCCACTGCCAGTACTGTTATAAGTACACCTGCCAGA
The DNA here is from genome assembly GCA_017556505.1 of Bacillota bacterium. Taxonomy (GTDB): domain Bacteria; phylum Bacillota; class Clostridia; order Peptostreptococcales; family Anaerovoracaceae; genus RGIG7179. The sequence goes on from JAFYNS010000021.1 coordinate 6,970, forward strand.
GTCACCAGAATCCCCAGAACCTGCTGGCGGTGTGGTTTTTCATGTAGAATCAAGGCTGAAGCAATCAGGGAAGCTACCGGAATACAGGCCAGAATGACGCCGCTTTCGGATGCAGTGGTATAACGGATACCCAGAGTTTCACCGATGAAATAAAGTCCCGGATTGAAGAGGGCGATGAGCAGCAGAGGACGGAGCGACTTGTCTTTCAGACGGATTTTGATCAGTCCCAGGCAGGCGCAAAGGCTCATGGCTGCTGCCGCGATGACAAAGCGCCAGCCCAGCAGGGCCAGAGGTGTGGCATTTTCCACTGCCTGTTTGGTGAATAAGTAACTCAGACCATATATGGTTTCACAGGTAAATGCACAGAGGCAGCCTGCGAGGAGATTGCTGTACCGGTTCATAATACCCTCCCAATCTTTAACTTTCTTTTCGTTTTGTTTTATATTATAATGGGTTACGGAAACAAAGTAAAACGAAAGTTTGGAATATACAGGAGGAGTGGGATTTGAATATTGTATTGATTGCCAATGGCATATCGCTGATGGGCGCACTGCTGATGGTAGGTGTGGGGCTGCTGAAGAAAAAAGCGCAGATTATCCTGGTGCAGTGTGTACAGTTTACTTTGCAGGGTGTGGCCAATCTGATGCTTGGAGGGGCTACCGGGCTGATTGCCAATATTATCAGTATCGCCAGAAATCTGTTCTGCCTGAAGTTTGCGTATACAGCTGTCTGGAAAGCAGTGTTTTTAGCTGTACAGGTGGCTCTTTCCGCAGGCACCAATGAAATGGGCTTCATCGGATGGCTTCCGGTAATCGGGGTTGCGATTTATACCTGGTGCCTGGATCTGAAAGATGAAGTGAAGCTGAAAATCGTCATGATTATAGGCCAGATTATGTGGGTGGTATATGATTTCACATTGATGAATTATGTGGCGTCTGCATTTGATATGCTTACCATGGGGTCTAATCTGATTGGAATCTGGCTGATTTTGAGAGATCGCCGTCATTAGTTTGTAAAAAAATCTTGGTACAAAGCTAAAAAAGTGTTATAATAAGTTGTTGAGATAATATTAAACTCGTCGCATTGTTTTGAATCTGGAGGAAAATAATGTTAGAAAAACTTTTCAAACTAAAAGAAAATAACACGACTGTAAAAACAGAAATCGGCGCAGGGGTTACCACCTTTATGACCATGGCTTACATTCTGGCAGTTAACCCAAGCATCTTAAGTGAAGCCGGTATGGATGCCAATGCGGTCCTGATTGCAACCTGCCTTGCGTCCTTCCTGGGAACTATGCTGATGGCACTGCTGGCAAATCTGCCGTTCGCGCTTTCTGCAGGTATGGGCTTAAATGCTTATCTGACTTATACCGTAGTGCTTGGTATGGGGATTTCCTGGCAGGTAGCTCTTTTCGCAGTATTTATTGAAGGTATTGTTTTTATTATCATGTCCCTTACCAATATGCGCGAAGTCATTTTCAATGCCATTCCTCTGACCATCAAGCAGGGTGTATCGGTTGGTATCGGTCTGTTTATCGCGTTTATCGGCCTGCAGAATGCAGGTCTTGCTGTGGACTCTTCCACACTGGTAACCATCACCAGCTTTACAGAAAACTTCAGCACTTCCGGCATCTGTGCACTGCTGGCTGTAGTTGGTCTGCTGATTACTGCGATTCTGTACATCCGTAATGTGAATGGTTCCATTCTGATCGGTATTATTGCTACATGGGGTCTGGGCATGATCTGCCAGGTTGCTGGTATCTATGTACCAAATCCTGAAGTGGGCGCATACAGCCTGTTCCCGACCGGAATTATGAGTGCAGACTTCTCTGCACTGGGAGAAACGTTCGGTCAGTGTTTTAAGATTGATTTCAGCGGAATCGGAATCTTTAACTTCCTGGTAATCATCTTCTCCTTCCTGTTTGTAGACTTATTTGATACACTGGGAACCTTAATCGGTGTGAGTACGAAAGCGGATATGCTGGATGAAGAAGGTCATCTGCCTGGTATCAAGCCAGCACTGCTGGCTGACTCCATCGCAACCTCCGCAGGTGCAGTTCTGGGTACTTCTACTGTAACTACTTTCGTTGAATCCTCTGCAGGTGTCGTAGCAGGCGGCCGTACCGGTCTGACAGCTATGACTACAGGTGTGCTGTTCCTGTTTGCAACCCTGTTCTCACCGCTGTTCACATCCATTCCGTCCTTCGCGACAGCACCGGCTCTGATTTTCGTAGGATTCCTGATGTTTGAATCTGTCGTGGATATTAAGTTCACCAGAGAAACTCTGTCAGAAGCAATTCCTGCATACCTCTGTATCCTGGCAATGCCGTTATTCTACAGCATTTCCGAAGGGATCTGCTTCGGTATCATTTCCTACGTGGTTCTGCAGGTTGGCAGTGGCAAGGCGAAAAAGGTTACGCCGCTGGTATATGTGCTGGCAGCGCTCTTCGTACTGAAATATATTTTCTTATAAGACAACCTCGTCGTAATAAAAAACAGAGAGTGCCTCGGCACTCTCTTATTTTTTATTTCTTTTCAGTTTCCGGAAGGCCCGGGTTGACCCAAACGGTACGGTTGTTGGTGAAGATGACCATGCCCGGTTTCGCTCCGGCAGGTTTCTTTACGTAGCGGACAGGAACGTAGTCCACCGGCACGTTTTCGGAGGTACGGCCCTTGCTGTGATAGGCGGCGATGGCTGCCGCTTCGAAGATGTCTTCTTCGGACAGTTCTGCGCCTCCGCTCTGGACGATCAGGTGAGAACCCGGAATATCCTTTGTATGCATCCACATATCCTTATTCCCTGCAGTTTTCAGAGTCAGGAAGTCATTTTCCTTATTGTTTCTGCCTACCAGTACGGTCAGACCACTGGAAAGGGTGTACTTATAAGGCTGCGGTTTGTACTTCTTTTCCCGGAAACCGCCCACTTGTTTGCGGCGGCGCACATAACCGGTTTCCACCAGTTCCTGACGCAGGGATTCGATTTCATTCACGTCATCGGTGTTTTCCAGGTAGGTGAGCACAGACTCCAGATATTTGATTTCTGCTTCGTTTTCCTCCAGCTGGATCTGCTTTTCCTTGACGGCTGTCTTGGACTTACCGTATTTCTTGAAGTAGTGCTGGGCATTCTTGGCAGCAGTCTGCTTCACATCCAGCGGAATGGTCACCATGGAGCCATCATAGTAGTTCAGTACTTCCACCTGTTTCATGCCCGGCTTCACCAGGTGCAGGTTGGCGGTCAGCAGCTCTCCGTAAAGTCTTAAGTCCTCTGAATTTTCTGCCTTCAGAATATCCTCGGACAGTCTCTGCTTTTTCAGGTACATCTTATCCAGACTGCCGTTGACTGACTTGATCAGGTCACTGGACTTCTGACGTCCGCGGTTGGAAGTGGTTTTCTTATCAAAATAATACTCCAGTGCCTTGCTCAGTGTCTCAAACTGCTGCACCTGGCAGGCTTCTTCGTAGTCGGTCAGCGGCAGAATATAGAAGTCCTGCGGTGTACCGTTTTCGTCCAGATACACCCGAGGCTGTGCGGTCAGGTCTGCCACGGCGGATTTTGCGAAGTTAAAGTATGCGGAACGGGCAGGGCCTTCGTGAGACGCCAGTTCTTCTGCAAAAGCAGGCGCGATGCCGCCAACTGCCTTCAGAATGGTACGGCCGTCGGAAGCCAGATCTTCCAGCTGCTCATCTGTAATTTCGTGGAATGGAATCTTATCCTGTGCCGGCGGGTACTGGTAGATCATACCCGGCAAAATCTGCCGTATCCGGTTCACATCGATGCTGACTCTCTTGATGGAGTCGATGATTTTGCCGGTGGCGATATCGGTAAGGATGATATTGGAGTGCTTGCCCATGATTTCAAAAATGATTTTTTTCGATACGGAAAAGCCCAGTTCATTCATGGTTTCCACACTGATTTCGATGATTCGTTCAGAATCCTTCTGCTGAATGTCAATGATGCGGGCACCGGACAGGTGCTTACGCAGCAGCATGCAGAAGGACAGCGGTGCCGGCGGATTCACCGGATTTTCGCTGAGGAAATGCACTCTTGCGTGTCCCGGGTTACAGGAAGCATAAAGCTTGAAGTTTCCCCGCTTGCTGTGTATGTGAAAGACCAGCTCATCTGCTTCCGGCTGGTAAACCTTTTCGATTTTTCCTAATAAAATTGTGTCCTGCAGTTCCCGGACCATGGCCCAGGTAACGAGTCCGTCATATGCCATATATTTTAAACTCCTTTTGAAATAAGGTTGGGTGCGTGGCGGCTGCACGCACTAGTGTAACACTTTATTTTAGCATAGGAGGGAAGAGAGTGCAAGTACACGGATAGTTCGTTCCGAGTTACTTTATAAGCATATTATCGAGATTGGCGAAAATATAAAAGTAGTTTGCAAACGATTTCTGGATTAATGAAAGAAACCATTTTGTTTCTGGGGTTGTGGGAACAGTTACATAGCTCTTCTGCGGGCCTGCATTGACCACTACGATTTTTTTAATCATCCTGGTTCCTTCCTGCAAACCGTTCCGTTCCCCACCAGTCGGGAACCAGTTCTTTCAGCTTCACAGTCTTTTCTGTTTCCAAATCCAGCAAAATCTCAATTTCCCCACTGTCACTATCCAGCTGCATCATCAGTTCCCGGCAGGCACCGCAAGGGGAACCTACCTGGCCGTCCGGCATGACAGCAACTACTTTTTCAATCTGGCTTTCTCCGTTGGTGATCATATTAGTGATGGCATTCCGTTCCGCACACATGCCCAGACTGCAGGCGGTATCAATACAGACGCCTGTATAAACATTTCCCGCTTTCGTCAGAACTGCGGCAGCCACCCCTCCCGCTTCGATGAAAGGGGAGATGGTTCTGCCATTCTGCACCTTCCGTGCTGCGTTATATAATTCTTTCCACATCGTTTTACCTCCATAGTTCTTTTATTTTACCACAATTCCTGATGGAGCGAAATATGTTGTTTGATGCCGCCGGAATTTGTGGTAGAATGGTTTCAGTAATGTAAATGATTGGCGAAAGGAACTACATAGATTATGAACGAAAAGACATTATGGGAAACTTACACCGCAGAAGATCTGCAGCAGATGGAGGAAACCTGCCGCTGGTACATGGACTGCCTGGATGCAGGCAAGACTGAACGCGAATGCGTGCGTCAGTCCATTAAGATGGCAGAAGCAGCTGGCTACAGAAATCTGAAGGAAGCCATTGCCGGCGGCGGAAAACTGGAAGCTGGGGACAAGGTGTATGCTGTATATAACGAAAAACTGATTATCCTGTACCATATCGGTGAGGAATCTTTAGAAAAAGGCATGAACATTCTGGGGGCTCACATCGATTCCCCAAGAATCGATGTAAAGCAGAATCCGCTCTATGACACCGACGGATTCGCATACCTGGATACCCATTACTACGGCGGTATCAAGAAGTACCAGTGGGTAACCATTCCTCTGGCACTGCACGGCGTAGTCGTG
>JAFYNS010000187.1 GCA_017556505.1 Bacillota bacterium
ACCAGGTATTCGGTAAATTCACAGGAAAGGCCGTTCTGGATGACGGCGCCGTTCTGGAAGTAAAAGACCTTCTCGGTTTCGCCGAAAAGGTACACAATAAATGGTAGGAGGAAAAAACTTTGGTTAAATTACCTTTAATTCTTTCAATTGTATGGTTCTTTATTGCAGGACTCAGTTCTGTAATGTTTTCAAAAACGATCTCCTCTGGAGACACTACAGCTTTACTCACATTCGGACTCATGTTGGCAGTTTCTCTGTTTGCGGCACTGTCCAACCTGCGTCTCTATCTGAAAAGAAAGGGGAAATAAATTTTGCAGATTACATTTGACGACATCCGGCACAACCGTGCCATCAATGCATACATCGAAAAAGCCGATGAGTCTCTCATTGCCCTTGGCTACACAGAGCATTGCTACCCTCATGTACTGAAGGTTGCTGATACAGCCAGCAAAATCCTTCTGGCCCTGGGTTACTCTGAACGTGAAGCAGAACTGGCCCGCATGGCAGGCTATCTCCACGACATCGGAAACGTAATCAACCGTGTAGACCACGCCCAGAGCGGTGCTGTCATGGCCTTCCGTCTCCTGGACAACATGGGAGCTGACCCGGACGATATTGCTACGATTATCACAGCCATCGGCAACCACGATGAAAAGACTGCCTTCCCGGTAAACTCCGTGGCCGCAGCACTGATTCTGGCCGATAAGACTGACGTGCGCAGAAGCCGCGTCCGCAAACAGCCAATGGAGCAGTTTGACATCCATGACCGTGTAAACTATTCTGTAACAGCTGCAGATCTCGATTTAGATAAAGAAGCAGTGACTCTGCGCATCACTATCGAAACAGAAATCTGCAACGTTCTGGAATACTTCGAAATTTTCCTGGACCGTATGCTCCTGTGCCGCAAGGCCGCATCTCAGCTTGGAGTTGAATTCCATCTGGAAGTAAACGGACAGCAGATGATGTAGCGGAGATGTAAAACAGGATATGTCTGAAATTCCAAAACCTGCAGGAAACTGCAGGTTTTTTGTCATATTATACAGTTTTTTCCTTGCGGTTTTGTTGGTTTCGATGTATTCTATACGTAACTGAAACAGTTTTAAAGGAGGACACCTTATGAGTTGCTGGTTAGACACAAAAAGCTGGGAGGAAGCACAGATCGCCATTGAAGAAAGTAAAGGCGTGGCTATCGTTCCAATTGGAAGCGTAGAGCAGCACAGCACCCACCTGCCTCTGGGCACGGACAGCTATGTTGCCATCACACTGGCAGAAGATGCCGGTGAAAAAACGAAAGCGGTTGTCGTTCCGCCTGTATGGTATGGCTGGAGTCCGCATCACATGGTACGGCCTGGTACCATTACCATCCGTCCGGAAACACTAATCGACCTGACCTATGATATCATCGCCTCGCTGGCACAGCATGGCCTGAAAAAAATCATTCTGATCAACGGTCACCGTATCGTTAATGTGGTATGGATGCAGCTCTGTGCAGAACGTGCACAGCGGGAACTGGGCGTAACCATTAAGATTTTCGACCCTGCCTACATGTCCAAGGACATTGTCGGCGAACTGGGTCTGGGTCCTGTGGGACATGCAGAAGAAATCGAAACCTCCCACATGATGTACCGGTATCCTGATCTGGTGCATCTGGAAAAAGCAATGGACAATCCAATTAAGGAAACTCCGCTGTACTCCGTAGACCCTTGTTACATCCACGACACCCTCTGCTACGTGCCAAGCACCTTCGAGCATGCAAAGAAGTCCGCAGAAATTGCAGGCGGCTCCACCGGATGCCCAACCAAGTCTGATGCGGAAAAGGGCCGTATCTATCACGAACACCTGATTAAGAACCTGGTTGCAGTGGTTGAAGCACTGCAGGCACAGGAATAATCCGGAATAGATATTTTACCGGACAGAAGGAGGTACCTTATGAAAAAGAAAGGATCATTCTGGTTTTACCTGGTACTGGTCATCAGTGTTATCATGGTAAACCCACCAATTGTTTACATGGTGAATGATTACTGTGTGGAACATCCGCTCACAGCAGGATGGCCGACCATGTTCCTGTGGCTTGAATTCTGGTTCACTGTTATGGTTATCGATTTCGTTGTGGCAGCATGGAAACTGAAAGAATGGGACTGCCATCAGGACCAGAAGGAAATCGTTCCTGTGAAACGGGAAGAAGTATAGCGAAAGGAGGACATCAGTTATGAATATTGGTATGATTATACTTATAGGTTATATGCTTGTTCTCCTGGGTATCGCATTCTACGCGTCCCGTCAGGACAAGAAAAACATAAAAGACTTTGCGACCGGCGGCGGTCTGGGCATCTTCGTGCTGACCCTGACCTTCTCTGCAACCTATCACAGTGCTTACGCATTCATGGGTGCCGGCGGTTTCGTATATAACAACGGTATCGGCTGGTGGGTAAACGGTCTGTGGACTGTACTGCCGGGCGTACTGTTCTGGGTTTGGGGCCGCAGACTGTGGTTCCTGGGCAAAAAATATGGTTACATGTCTGTAGCTGACTACGCTACCGACGTTTACCAGTCCAAGGGCGTAGGTATCATGGTTACTGCCATCACCATGCTCTTCACTGTACCTTATGTAGCTATGCAGGCAATCGGCTGCAGCTATATTTTCACCACTATTTCCGGCGGTAAGCTGAGCTATCCTGTCGGTGTAGTTCTGTTCTTCGTCATCATGATCATCCTGGTATGGCTGGGGGGTATGAAGGGCGTAGCAATCACAGACGCTGCACAGGGTGTGTTCATGTTCATCGGTCTGCTGGGTGGTTCCTTCTGGGTAATCTCTGCGAACTTCCCATCCGTGGCTGATGCATTCCAGGCTGTTTACGAATCCAATCCGGAACTGCTGACCATGCCTGGACCGAAAGGCGTCGTAACTCCGCAGGACTGGCTGTCCAGATGGCTGGTAATTACCTTCGGTATGATGATGTTCCCTCAGGTATCTCTGCGTTTCTTCGCTGGTAAATCTCTGCGCGTTATGAAGTGGTCCGCAGTATTCTCTTCTGTATACCTGACTTACATCTATGTGTTCACGCCTTGTGTTGGTATGATTGGTACGCTGTTAATGCCTGAGCTGGCTGCTGCTGACACCATCTTCCCTGAACTGCTGCTGCAGTACACACCAACTGCATTTGCTGCACTGGTTATTTCCGGTGCACTGGCCGCTGCCATGTCCACCGGTGACTCCCAGCTCCACGCAACTGCAGCTATGGTATCCACCGACGTTTACAAGAAGTACATCGATAAGAATGCTGACGATCAGAAGCTGTACAACGTAGCTCGTATGGGCGTTATCGGTATCGGCATTCTGTCCGTTATCTTCGCACTGCTGAAGCCTGGTGCACTGGCTGACCTGCTGAATCTGGCAAACTCCGGCGTAGGTGTTCTGGTTCCTACCGTTATCGGTGGTCTGTACTGGAAGAAGGCTACCAAGCAGGGTGCTATCGTATCCGCTCTGGTTGGTGAAGTTATGATGGTTACCATGACCTTCATCCTGAAGGTTTCCCCTCTGGGATTCTCTGCAGGTCTGTGGTCCATGGCAACTTCTCTGGTTCTGTACATTGTGATCTGTAACCTGACCACTGCCCACAAGCACACTGGCGAAGTTATCGACAATATCAACAAGTTCTTCAAGGAAGACTAAACTCTGGCCGTCTAAGTGTTTGCGGCAAAAAAATACCAGGTAATCACAAAAGAATTGCTTATCCCGGTATCAGGAAGTAATAAAACGGCTCGCAATTTCGGAATATTCTCCGTATTGCGAGCCGTTCTTTATTGTTTCATTTAGCTGGATACAAGCCATTCTGGCAGTCCGCAGATTGTCATAATGCTGCCGATGCCGATAGGACGTATTTTGCTCAGAAGTATAGGTTTACTTGCACACCACACTCTTCCACTTGCTCCACTTACCGAAGACTTTCGTGTCTTCATAATTGTTGTAAGCACGGACTTTCACGTAGTAGCGCTTGCCCTTCTTCAGGTTCTTAATGGTGCGGGTCAGCTGGTCGCCGTCCTTCACATAGATGGACTTGGAATTCTTGAAGGAAGAATTGGTCGCATAGCGAATCTGGTAGCCGTCGCAGTCCTCGTCGTACCAGCGAGCCTTCACGTAGTGAGTTTTGCCGGTTGTCGGAGATTTCAGGGACACCTGATCCGGACGGTCATAGTTAATCTTAAAGGTCCTGGTTACGGTGCCGCTCACATCACCGACGCCGGTGATAGTAACGGTGGCAGTTCCTACCTTCACGTTGTTCTTATAGGACACCACATAATCGTCTTCTGTCAAGCCTTCGATGGTAACGGTCGGTTTCTTTGCCTTGCCATTGTAGGTGCAGCTGCTGTAGGACAGCTTCACATCTTCCGCCTTCAGCTTTCGGGAAACCTGTACCTTCTGAGCCAGGATAATGCTGTCATCGGCTTTCAGTGATGCGGTGATGGTTGCTGTGCCTACAGAACCCGGGATCAGAGTTCCATCTGGTGCAGTCTTCATGACACTTTCATCTGTACTCAGAATCGTGAAAAGCTGAGGATCCATCTCCGTAATCATATATTCCCAGCCTGGGTTTACAGCTCCAATATGAATCTGATGTGCAACCGCTTCATTTTCAGCCAGATTAAATTCTGTATCACCCAGCCATTTCAGTTCCAGCAGTCCTCTCAGAAGATTTACATCCTGCTGCACGGCAGTTTTATCTTCCGGAATGTTTCCGTCTCCGGAAGTCCGGGCAAAGGCCTGGCTCCAGAACCAGATTCCGTTATAATTGATACAGCCGATGCCGATGCTGTTGTAATCCTTATGGAGAATGTTCGCCCGGTGGGCCGGTGAGTTCATCCATGCATTTACCACCTGCTGCGGATTGGACTGTCCTACTGCCAGATTTTCACCAGCCATGGATTCCGGACCTGCTGTCCAGCATCCGGTTCCGTCAGGACGGGTATGTGAAAAATACACTGTACTTTCTGCTGCACGAACCATGGCTGCTTCCTGAAGCTTGCTGTCCAGCTTCAGCGGGTGCAGGCCTGCTTTTTCACGTTCTGCATTTACCAGCTCCAGCACCTCCCAGGCGGCTGCATCATAGCGGTCCGCTTCAATGCTTACAGGAACGGTTTCTCCCACTGCAAATGCTGCCGCCGGCATAGCTGCCACCAATGTGAGTGCCAGTAAAAGTGTAATCAGTTTTTTCGTTATTGATTTCATAGTCTTTCATCCTTTCCCGGTTTTTCATATCCGGGCCTTTCTCTCCATAATTTTACTCTATTTCCATGGAAATGTAAACAAAATCCCTCTTCACCCCAGTCAAAACCAACAAAATCCGCCCATTTTTCTGTTTTTTCTGCGGTTTCTTTTGCCTTAACCCTCTTTTCCATGGTATAATAAAGTGTTAGTTGAACAAAACTCTGACAATTTATAATATATTGGAGGTATCTCATGACGAAAGGCAAGGCCCCCTGGGTGAAGGCCCGCCATCGAATTATACAGGACGTACTGGGCAGACTTGCTCTGCCGTACACCCGCTGGAAATACGGTATCGATATCATACCCTACCGCGAGAAAGAATATCGTCCCCTTCTGATTGTGTTTAATCATCAGACCGGGTTTGACCAGTTCTTTGTGTCCATGGCATGTCAGAATCCGGTCTACTATATTGCCAGTGAAGACATATTCTCTTTAGGATTCCTTTCCCGCCTGCTTGTCTGGGCCGTGAACCCGATTCCTATTAAAAAGCAGACTTCCGACCTCCGCGCTGTACGCAATGCCATGCAGGTAGCCAAGGAAGGCGGTTCCATCGCATTGGCTCCGGAAGGCAACCGTACCTTTGACGGCAAAATGTGTTATATCAACCCTGCTATCATCGGATTTATCCGTCTGCTGAAGATGCCTGTGGCATGTTTCCGCATCGAAGGCGGTTTCGGTGTGCAGCCACGCTGGAGTAATGTGGTCCGGAAAGGCAAGATGAAAGCCTATGTATCCCGTGTCATTGAACCGGACGAATACAAAAAACTTTCCAATGAGGAACTGATGGAACTGCTCCTTGCAGAAATGGGTGTGGATGAAACCCAGATTCAGGCAGAATACCACAGTCCGAACCTGGCAGAATATATGGAACGTGCTGTTTATGTCTGCCCTGACTGCGGTCTTTCCACCTTCGAAAGTCACGGAGACATGATGGAATGTAAGAATTGCGGTCTGAACGTCCGTTATCTTCCTGATAAGACCTTCGAAGCTGTAGACGGCAGAAACTTCCCGTTTACCGATGTGGCAGACTGGTACGAATATCAGGGCAATTATGTCCGCGGTCTGGACCTGACTCCGTATTATGACACACCTGCCTATGAGGATTCCGCACAGTTCTCTGAGGTTATTCTTTATGACCGTAAGAACGTCCTGGCAAAGGATGCAAGTCTGAAGCTCTACGGCAACCGGATCGAAGTCAGCGCCGGAGATTTTGCGGCGTGCTGGAACTTCGATGAAATCGATACCGTTACTGTTCTGGGTAAGAACAAAGTGAATATTTACGTGGGCGGCAAGGTCTATCAGATCAAGCCGGACGAACGGTTCAATGCACTCCGGTACGTGAACCTGTTCTATCATTATATAAATGTAAAGAAAGGAGAATCTTCTGATGGAGAATTTCTGGGACTCTAGTACTTGGCAAAGCTTTCATTTGATTGCCGCTCTTCTGCTGGCCATGCTGGCAGCCAATGCACTGAAGCAGCTGATTCCGCCGCTTCGCCGTTCTCTGATTCCGACTTCGGTTCTCGGAGGACTTCTGCTGCTGATTACATCTTTTGTTTTCCAAAAGACAACCGGTCAGGTTATGTTTAATATTCCTTTCTTCGGAGGAAATGGTATTTCCACACTGGAAATCCTTACATATCACGCCCTGGCGCTGGGCTTCATTGCAACCGGGCTGAAAACTTCTGACCGTAAACTGACACCTCTGCGCCGCTGGGAAATTTTCAACACCGGACTGACCACCGTATCCACCTATCTGGTTCAGGGTATCGTAGGTATGGTAATCACCATCGTTGCAGCCATGATTGTAAAAGACTTCTTCCCTGCAGCAGGTATCCTGCTGCCTTTCGGTTATGGTCAGGGAACCGGTCAGGCGCTGAACTACGGCGGCATTTTTGAATCTGACTTCGGGTTCGAAGGAGGCAAAAGCTTCGGCCTGACCATTGCTGCTCTGGGCTTCCTCAGTGCCAGCATTTTCGGCGTGATTCACCTGAACATTCTGAAGGTCAAAGGCCGCACCATCGGCGACGGCGAAGAAGGTGCCGGTGTCATGAATGAAAAGGTGGAAGACGATAATGAAATTCCAATGGGCGGCAGCATGGACAAGCTGACTGTGCAGATTACTCTGATTGCCATTGCATACCTGCTGACCAACTTCGTAATGTGGGGTCTGGGTAACCTGCTTCCGGGCATGATTTCCGTTATTTACGGCTTCAACTTCCTGCTGGGTGTTCTCTCCGCTACTGTGGTCAAGGTTTCCCTGCAGATGCTGAAAAAAGTGGGTCTGGTAAAGCGTCAGTACACCAACAACTTCCTGCTGACCCGCGTCGGAAACTTCTTCTTCGACATCATGGTAGTTGCCGGTATCGCAGCGATTCGCCTGGATGTACTGGAAAGCTACTGGGGTATCATGCTGATTCTGGGTCTTGCCGGTGCAGCCGTAACCTATTTCTATCTGCGCTTTGTCTGCAAAATCCTGTTCCGCCGGTACTACGAAGAGCAGTTCCTGGGCATGTTCGGTATGCTGACCGGTACTGCCAGCACCGGTATCATCCTGCTCCGTGAAATCGACAAGGACTTCCGGACTCCGGTTGCAGATAACATGGTATATCAGAACTTCCCGGCCATCGTCTTCGGTTTCCCTATGATGCTGATTGTAACCATGGCACCGGTAGCTCCGATGAAAACGCTTCTGATTCTGGCAGTCTTCCTGCTGGGCATGCAGATTCTGCTGTTCCGCACCAAGATTTTCCGCCGGAAGAGAAAAAAGAAAGCATAATGAGCAAAAATCCTGCCTTCGCAAGCTGCAAAGGCAGGATTTTTTTAATTTCTCTCTATCAAACCTGTTCTGCATTACCCTTTAGAACAGATGACATGCCACCTTGTGGTTTTCATTAAGGTCACGCATCTGCGGACATTCTTTAGAGCAGATTTCCTGTGCATACGGACAGCGTGTATGGAAAGTACATCCGGATGGTGGATTAATCGGGCTCGGAATATCACCTTCCAACAGATCCTTCTTCACCAGGTCCTTCTCACCAATCTGCGGAATGGATTCCAGCAGTGCCTTGGTATATGGATGGTGCGGATTCTTGAAGACTTCTTCAGTTTTCGCAATTTCCACAATTCTTCCCAGATACATGATGGCTACACGGTCAGAAATATATTCTACAACCCCCAGGTCATGGGAAATGAACATCATGGTCAGGTCGAACTTTTCACGCAGCTCAATCATCAAATTGATAATCTGAGACTGAATGGATACGTCCAGAGCAGATACCGGTTCGTCACACACGATGAACTTCGGATTTACAGACAGGGCACGGGCAATCCCGATTCTCTGTCTCTGACCGCCGGAGAATTCATGTGGATAACGGTTGATGAAGGCCTTGTTAATACCGCAGACTTCCATCAGCTCCACGATTCTCTTCAGGCGTTCTTCCTTGGTCTTCCAGGTCTTCATACGGTCCATCGGTTCCGCGATGATGTTACCAACTGTCATACGTGGGTCCAGGCTGGCATATGGGTCCTGGAACATAATCTGGATATCTCTGCGGTAAGGACGCATGTATTTTCTGGATAGATGGGTAATGTCCTGACCTTCAAATTCAAGTTTGCCTTCCGTTGGTTCCAGGAGACGCAGCATGGTTCTGCCCAGTGTGGATTTACCACAGCCGGATTCGCCTACAATACCTACTATTTCACCACGCTTGATTTCCAGTGATACACCGTCAACAGCACGGACAAATCTCTTTTCACGGTCAAAGAGCTTGGTGTTTTTCACAGGGAAGTAAGTTTTTACATTTTCGACTCTATAGATAATTTCATCGTTCATACTACTCTTCCCCCTCTCCGCGTAAGTGGCAGCGTACCTTTCTGCCGTCGCCGACAGTCTTCAGTTCCGGTTCTGTTTCAAAGCAATGCGGCTGTGCATACTGGCATCTAGGTGCAAACATGCAGCCCTTATTTTCCTTCAGCAGGTTTGGAACCATACCGTCGATCATGAATAACTTTTCACCACGCTGTGCATTGCTTGGAATAGACTTCAGCAGTGCTTCTGTGTATGGATGAAGCGGTTTGGTGAAAATATCCTTTTCATCGCTTTCTTCTACTATTCGGCCGGCATACATTACGATAACCTTATCTGCAACTTCAGAAATAACCGCCAGGTCATGAGTAATAATCATAACGGACATATTATTCTTCTGCTTCAGTTCGTCGATCAGACGCAGAATCTGTGCCTGTACCGTTACGTCCAGAGCAGTGGTTGGTTCGTCACAAATCAGCATTTCCGGATTGCAGGCCAGTGCCATGGCAATCATAACACGCTGCCGCATACCACCGGACAGCTGGTGCGGATACTCGTGGTATCTCTGTTCCGGTGAAGGAATCTTAACCGCACGGAGCAGCTCAATGGTGTGTTCCTTCGCTGCCTGCTTATCCAGGCCCAGATGCAGCTTCGTCATTTCATCGATCTGATTACCAATGGTATATACCGGATTCAGGGAAGTCATCGGTTCCTGGAAAATCATACTGATTTTCTTACCGCGAATTTTACGCATTTCTTTTTTGCTCAGCTTCAGCAGATCCTGTCCGTCGAAGATGATTTCACCTTCTGCCACCTTGCCCGGAGGAGCCACCAGCTGCAGGATAGAGAAAGAAGTTACACTCTTGCCGCAGCCGGATTCACCTACGATACCTACGGTCTGATTTCTTCCCACTTCGAAAGAAATGCCGTCTACTGCTGTCAGGATACCGTCATCCAGTTTAAATCTTGTGGTAAGGTTTTTAACCTCAAGTAAATTATCCTGTTTCATATCAAGCACCTCACAATTATAAGTTCTTTAACTTAGGGTCAAGTGCATCTCGCAGACCATCACCAAAGTTGTTGAACGCCAGTACCAGCAGCATGATGGCGATACCAGGGAAAATACTGTAGCTTGGAACCTGACGCAGGTAATCCTGTGCTTCAGAAATCATGGATCCCCAGCTTGGGTTCGGAGGCTGAATACCCAGACCCATGAAGGACAGAGTCGCTTCGAACATGATGTCGCTTGGGATATCAATAGTAGCAACTACGATAACGGTAGCCAGGCAGTTTGGAACCAGGTGCTTGAAGATGATATCAAAATCAGAAGCACCGGAAGCCTTAGCTGCTTCCACGAATTCAGAATTCTTCAGCTGGATTACTGCAGCTCTGATCTGACGGGCATGACCCAGCCAGCCGATGCAGCCCAGCGCGATAAATATATTCAGGATGCCCGGACCGATAATGAACATTACGCATAATGCGAAGATAATGAACGGGAAGGAGCCCAGAACTTCGATGATTCTGGAAATAATCATGTCAGCCCATCCGCCGTAATAGCCGGCGATACATCCCAGAACAATACCGATTGGTACTGCAATACCTTCGGTTACAACCCCTACCAGAAGGGATACACGTGCACCATAGATAATGCGGGAGAAAATATCTCTGCCCAGGTCATCGGTGCCGCACCAGTGTTCTGCACTTGGTTTCTGCAGACGGTTGAACGGATCTGTTTCAAACGGATCATACGGTGCAACAAGCGGTGCAAAGATTGCCACAATCGCAATAACGATAATCACAAACAGGCAGACCATGGCAAGTTTATTTTTTTTCAGACGTCGCCAGGCGTCCTGATATAAAGTACGAGAGGCCAGATCTTCGGCGGTAAAGCCCAGATCTTTCAGCTGCATCTCTCTTCTTTTGCTGAAAATACCCATGATTTCCTCCTTATGATAATCTGATTCTCGGGTCGAGGACACCGTACATCAGGTCAACAACCAGATTTACAAGAACGTATACGATTGCAACATATAATACGCAGCCCTGTACCAGCGGAATATCTCGGGACATAATGGCCGCGTAGGACACACTTCCCAGACCGCGGAGAGAGAATACGGTTTCGATAACCATTGCCCCGGAAATCAGGGAACGCAGCTGCATACCGGTCAGAGTGATAATGGAAATACCTGCGTTCTTCAGAACGTGCTTTCCAACGACTACGAATTCATTCAGACCTTTGCTTCGTGCTGTGCGCACGTAATCCTGGCTGAGCACTTCAATCATATTGGTACGTACAAGACGTGCAGAAGACGCGCCGTAACTGATACCCAGACAGATTACCGGCATAACCAGCCAGCCTGCCTGTTCAGACCCGGATATCGGGAACCATCCCAGTTTCAGACCAAAGTACAGCTGCATCAATACCGCAATCCAGAATGCCGGAGCAGAAATTCCCAGCATGGCGACGAACATGAGTGAATGGTCAATCCAGGTTCCCCTGAATAATGCGGCCAGCGTCCCGACCACAAGTCCAATACATACCGACAGCGCCAACGCCAGCAGCCCCAATTGTACTGTAATTACAAAGCCACGCCCTACGATTGCAGTTACCGGTTCTTTCTGGAAATACGAATTACCAAGATCCCCGGTTACAGCACCCTTTATGAAACTGATGAACTGTTCGTGATAAGGCCGGTCCAGGCCGAGCTGCTCCCGTACACGCTGTATGGTTTCCGGGTCAGCCTGCTTTTCCAGCATAACCGCTACAGGATCCCCCGGAGCAACGTTGATCATGATAAAGGTCAGCAAAGATACCAGAAACATTACGATCAGAGCTTGTCCAATTCGTTTTGCAATATATTTTGCCATGTTGATACCTCTTAAAAAAATGAGTCAAGCTGTTACCCCGGCCGGACAGACCGGAGTAACAGCTATCCCGACTCCTTACTTAGTTACATTACGTTTTAAATATGTCAGAGATGTAAATGATTCTTATTCAGCATTTGTAATAGAAGCGTCTCTGAAGGTGTACAGGCAGTCCTTCTTCAGGAATACGCCTTCCAGTCTGTCGGAACACAGAGTATACTGCTTTTCCTGATACAGAGGAACGAATGCGAATACTTCGTTTGCCAGATACTTATCCAGCTGTTCGTACAGAACGCCCTTTTCTTCTACGCCCAGAGTACGAGCCAGTTCAACCTGTTCGTCGAACCATTCATCGTGGTTAGCAGTGGAGTATCCATCGGAGTAGTCACTGTGGAACAGAGTGTACAGGTACATATCAGCATCTACGAAGTCTGCATACCAGTCTGCTTCGTTACACTGCATCTTATTGTTGTTTCTCATTTCGGTGTAGGATGCACTGTCTACCTGAACGATGTTCATGGTGATACCTGCTTCCTTCAGCATATCCTGGATAATCTGCAGTTCGAATTTGAAGCTGTCAGAGGATTCTCTTACTACTGCGTCAAATGTTACGCCATCTGGGTAACCGGAGTCAGCCAGTAACTGCTTAGCAGCAGCTGGATCGTATTCTACAGCGCCTTCAGAGTCGTCAACCCAACCTGGGATACCTTCAGGAATACATCCGTACAGAGGATTTGCTCTGCCTTCCAGGTAACCGTCGATCAGAGGGCTCTTATCGATGGACATTGCGATTGCCTTACGAACGTTTACATCGTCCAGAGGTGGCATGGACTGGTTCAGCTGCAGTCTTACAGAACCCATCATTACCTGGCCCTTCAGGTTGTCAGGATACTTGGATTCAACGTCAGCTACCTGAGAGTTGGAAACGTCACAAAAGTCGATGTTGCCAGCTTCCCATTCCATGATAGCAGTAGAAGTATCCATGTTCATCATCTTGATACCGTCTACGTTCGGAACATTACCGTGGTATTCAGTGTTAGTTGCCAGTTCCAGAGTTTCAGCAGGTGTGAAGGAAACCAGCTTGTACGGACCGGAACCAATTACAACGTCCAGACCCCATGCATCGCCAGCTTCGATTCTTGCATCACTTGGCAGGATTGGCATCATGGAAGTTGCCAGAACGGATTCGAATGCACCGTAAGGGTACATCAGTTCGATAGAGAATGTGTAATCGTCGATTACCTTGAAGCCTTCCAGAGTTTCAGCTTCGCCGGCCATCATTTCTTCACAGCCCTTGATAACGCCGCAAACCCATGTATTGGTGGATGCAGTGTCTCTGTCATAGAAGTAGTTGAAAGTAAATTCAACGTCTTCAGCAGTCAGATCAGAACCATCGTGGAACTTAACGCCTTCTTTCAGCTTGAAGGTGTATAAAGTACGGTCTTCAGAAATTTCCGGCCAGTCTGCCAGCAGGTTCAGTTCCAGATCCATGGTTTCAGGGTTCTTGTCATACAGTCTGTCGAAGATTGCATCAGAAACCTGGAATGTTGGAGTCAGAGTAGTCTGCCATACATCCAGAGTCTGCAGGTTCGCCATGTTTCTGCCGATTTTAACGATCTTATCAGCAGAAGCCGCGTCGCCGCCATCATCTCCACCGCCGCCGCATGCAGTCAGTGAGAATACCATTACGATACAAAGTAATAATGATAAAAACTTCTTCATGATTTGTCTCCTTTCATTCATTACATACTCTTCTCTACACAATAACTTACATCTCTTTGATAAAACGCACCGGTTCGTATAGCGGTTCGTACCACACACTTACCAGAAAACGGTTATCTTCTTTTATCAGTGTGACCGGAACCTTAAAGGTTTCGGTATCGGCCTTTACCCCTTCCATGAAGAAGTGGTTTCCTCCCCAGTGAACGACTTCCAGTTCCTGATCCCGGTAAGCCAGCCACAGTCTGCCGTCCTCGTCTTTTCCCAGCCGCATCGGTCCGTATCCCGGATCGCTGTAGCTTCCAAGCCATTCTTCCGGATTGCCGTCAAAATCTCTGCCCAGCAGTTCTTCCTCAAACTGACCTTCCGTCAGATCATGGAAGCAGTCGGTGTAAGCACTGACTGGTGCAGTTTCACCTTCTTCCGTATGGAAACGCTCCACCCATCCCGGATTTTCAAACCCCAGTTCATCATCCGCGAAGGAATAAATCAGCGGGTAGAAAATCGGATTGGCCGGTGTGTGAAGGTTAATGAGGATGACCATTCCCAACCCGTCATCCGGGAAGTAAGTCTGAATGGTACTGTACCCTTCAATCTTGCCGGTATGCTTCTGCATCGGGTGATTCCGGTAAAATCCGGAGCGCCATCCCAGTGCATAACCATCACAGTAATACGCATCTTCATCCGGTCTTCCCGGATCAGCATACGCTATCTGAGGCTGATGCATCTGACGGAAAAGTTCAGGGCTGATCAGCTGCCGTCCATCCGGTGTTTTACCGCCACTGAGATGGAAGTGCACCCATTTCAGCATGTCGGTCACAGTACTGTTTACCGTGGCCGCAGGACCTGCCATGTCCATAGGCCAGAACGGCAGGTAAACCCGCCTTCCGTCCTGCAGAATCTGATAAGCTTTCGCATGATTTTCATCAGCCATAATCGCTTCCGCTCTGCTTGTGGTCCTCGTCATACCCAAAGGGTTAAAGATGTATTCCTGCATCAGATTGTGCCAGTCTTTGCCTGAAGCACGCTCTGCTACATATCCCGCCATAGCATATACCAGATTGCTGTACTGGGACTTTTCACGGAACTGCATATTCGGCTTCAGATATCGCATGCGTTCCGCCATTGCACCTCGTCCTGCCGGATCCGGCCACATGATATCATATCCTGCAAGACCTGTTCTGTGACAAAGCATATCGCGGAGAGTCATCTTTTCTGTTGCTTCCGGATCCCACATGGTCAGTTCCGGCGCATAGGTTGTAACTGGTTCATCCAAATCCAGAATTCCTTCGTCGGCCAGTGCACAAATCATAGCTGCGTTCATGGCTTTAGAGCAGGATGCGATGCAGAAAACAGTATTTTCGTCAACTTTCAGGCCGTTTTCCAGATCCCGGTAGCCAAAACACTGAATTTCATCGGGCTGCCCCTTCCGGATTACCCCAATTGCCATACCCGGCACCTGCCAGTAGTCCAGTTCCTGCTGTATTCTTTTTGCGTCTAACATTCCTAATGGCTTCATATTCAGAAAGTGCCTCCTTTCGGTTTCACACACGCTATTAATATTAGCAAAACACGTGCCAATTCCTTCTGCATGATCTATTTCGTCCCAAACCGCTGTTTTTCAATGATTTGTGATCCGCGATATAAATCACAATACGATTAAATGGTTAAATATCAGGTTTTAATCCTGTTTTATTGCCTTTTTCGACGTTTCATGCTATAATATATCCAATTTCATCCTATTAACAAGAGGGCTATTATGAAACAGATTTGTGTAATTTACGATAAATGGACAGGAAATGAAGCCGCGGTTCTTCATAATCAGCAGATTCTGGAGGAACTTTTCGGAGATCTGATTGCCGTCCGCAACTATGGGCTGCACGAAATGGACGAAGATGAAGTTCTGGAAGGCGATGCATTCCTTCTCTCCAATCAGATGCTGCTGTCGGGGCTCCGTCGTCATATTCTGGACTTTAAAAAAATTATTATTATGGGCCGGAGTATTCAGAAAGCTGCCATCACAGAAACCATGAAAATCCCTCACGATTCCGACGTTCTGGTCGTCAATGACAGTTACACCAGCAGTTCCAGCACCACCTACCAGCTCTATCAGATTGGTATTAACCATCTGAATCTGATTCCTTTCGATCAGAGTCAGGAAAATACGGGAATTTACCGCAGCCTGAAATATGCTGTAACTACCGGGGAACTTTCTCATGTTCCTTCTTATATAGATACCGTCGTAGATCTGAAGTATCGCGTCATCAGCTTTTCCACCATGCTGGAACTGGTAAATCTGCTCCAGTTTGACAAAGATCGCCTTATGGACCGTCTGATTCCATACATGAACTCCATTGCCATGGTTGACCTGGGCTTCCACGACAACTACCGTGACAGTTTTCTGAAAAATCAGATGCTGGACCTGGTTGTAACTGATGCGGACGAGGGCATTCTGGTGGTTACCGAATCTTATCAGCATGTCTATTCCAACCAACAGGCCAATCGCATCCTCCACCTCCAGAAGACAGACCACATGGATCTAATGGAGTACATCGACGAGGATCTGGAAGAAATGCTGCGGAACAGTGAAGACAATATGCTGATTGAACTTTCTGATGAGCATTATGTCCTTCATAAAATCCCACTTTATATGATGGATGAGCTGATCGGGTACTGTTTCACCCTTCAGGGAGAAAAAGACCTTCGTCAGATGGAAATTAACCTGAACAGTCATCTCCGGCAGAAAGGTCTATATGCCCAGCATACATTCACCGATATTATCCATACCTCCGCAGTCATGGATCAGTGTATCAGTCTGGCCAAACAGGCGGCAGTGACAGATCATACGATTTTGATCCGCGGAGAAAGCGGTACCGGCAAAGAACTGCTGGCCCAGTCCATCCACAACTACTCACCGCGGAAAAACCAGCCTTTCGTGGCCATAAACTGCGCCTCCCTGCCGGAATCCCTGCTTGAATCCCTGCTCTTTGGTTACGACGAAGGTTCCTTCACCGGTGCGAAGAAAAAAGGGAAAGCCGGACTCTTCGAGCAGGCCCACCTGGGTACCATTTTCCTGGATGAAATCGGTGACATTTCCCCGAACCTGCAGTCACAGCTCCTGCGTGTTCTTCAGGAAAAGCAGATTATGCGCATCGGAAGTGACAAGATTATCAACGTGGATGTCCGCATCATCGCAGCTACCAATCAGAACCTGGAAGAGCGGATGCAAGCCGGGATGTTCCGAAGTGACCTGTTCTACCGTCTGAACGTAATTCCTCTGAGCCTGCCGCCGCTTCGCAGCCGTCAAGAGGACATCCTCCCTCTGTTCCAGACCTTTATTGGACAAGAGGAGTCTCAGATTTCTGTTGATATGGCTCAATGCCTGACTGCATATGACTGGCCCGGAAATGTCCGCCAGCTGGAGAATACCGCAATTTACTTCAGCACATTCCACCAGCTTCCGTATTATCTGAAGGAAGCTGCTGTGACACCTTCTGCACCAGAGGTATGTACCGAATACCACCCGCCTGAAGACCTGAATCGGATTATCCTGCAGCTGATTGCAAACGGTACGGAGCCGTTCCATGGTCCCGGCAGAAACCTGCTTCTGACGCAGCTTGCGTCCAGAAACATCTCCATCAGTGACGGAAAACTCCGTCACCTTCTGACTGATCTGGAGTCCAGCGGACTGATCACAATCTCCAGAGGAAGACGAGGCTGCCAGATAACGAATGCAGGCCTCAGTGCACTTCAACATTAACAGAAGTTTATCTGTTTGATTTAATAGAAATCGTGTAATATATTAAACAGGAAGGCACATATGTGTATCACCTGGAAAGGGGAATTCTTATGAACGAAAAAAATATGATCCAGAATGAAGCAATGTTTAAATTTTCTTATGGACTCTTTGTCCTCACTGCTAAGGATGGAGAAAAAGACAACGGCTGCATCATCAACACAGCGGCGCAGCTCACTGACAGTCCAAAGCGCATCAACATCGCAGTGAACAAAGCCAACTATACCCATGATATGATCATGAAAACCGGCGAATTCAATATTTCTGTACTGTCCGAAAAGGCTGTTTTCGATACCTTTAAGCGGTTCGGCTTCGCCAGCGGCCGCGATACGGACAAGTTTGCAGGATTTGAAG
This sequence comes from Bacillota bacterium, assembly GCA_017556505.1. Classification (GTDB taxonomy): domain Bacteria; phylum Bacillota; class Clostridia; order Peptostreptococcales; family Anaerovoracaceae; genus RGIG7179. The sequence goes on from JAFYNS010000187.1 coordinate 17,812, forward strand.
GTTCCTGCAGCCGCAGCACTAATGGTCTGTACTATGTGACCGAAGGCACCAACTGCTTCATGTCCGCCAAAGTAATCGATGCTCATGACTATGGAACCCACACCCTCTTCATCGCAGAAGTTACCGAAGCAAAGGTTCTCAACGGTGACCCGTCCGTGACCTATGCGTACTACTTCGAACACATCAAACCAAAGCCACAGCCAAAGGCTGAAGAAAAGGCTGAGGAAAAGAAGGTTGTATGGGTATGCAAGATCTGCGGCTATGTTTATGAAGGTGACCCGATTCCGGAAGACTTCATCTGCCCGCTCTGCAAACATCCTGCATCTGATTTCGAACGTCAGGCATAAATTCTGACCGCTATAATACAAACAAAAAACCTCTTCGGCATTTTCATGCCGGAGAGGTTTTCTTCTTTATCATAATATTTACTGCAGGTAGTAGTTCAGCCCGTAAACACGGTCAACCTGGCTGGCAAAGGCTCTCGCCTGTACCTTTTCATTTTCACCACACTGTTCTGTCACAGCCTTCATCAGCCCCATAACCTTGGAAGCTTCGGACAGAATCAGGACGATTTCCTTGGTTTCGGAATGGCGCAGGCCCCATGCACGCACCAGAGCATGATGACGGACGTCTTCACCGTGAATCACAGTACCACCGGAAGCACCTACCGTTCTGGCGGCATCCATAACGTCTTCGCTGCGGCCTTTGTTGGCAATAATGGACACCAGATAGCAGATTTTCTCTTCGGAAATCTTGGCTTCCAGTGACGCCTCCTTCTGCTGCAGCTGTGCAAAATCTTTCATCTTCTCTGCAGGGACCGTAAATACGATTCCGTTGCCGGCCTTTCTCAGAGGAAGGCTCTTATTCAGCTTTTCCGCCAGTGTATCTGCTTCCGCACTTGGCAGAATCCCAACCAGCAGCTTTTTCGCTGCGCTGCCCAGGCCCAGCACATCCATCCATTCTCTGGATGCAGTTCCTTCACCATCTATTTCATAGCGGACTTCCGCACCTGCTTCTTTGAAAATCTGTCTGGTCACTTCTGCCAGAACCGGGGTCACAATTACAACCAGTGCCCGCATATCCATTCTGAATCCTCTGTTTTCCATAACTGACCTCCCGTACTTTTTTCTGCAGCATACACCCATGCGTACAGCACATCTACTAAGATTATACCCTAAAACCGACTTCCGGGTCAACGGACTTCACAGAATCTACAAAGTCATGATTTTGTTAAAATAAGCTGCCGCCGGACCGGCAGCAGCTTATTCACATTATCCTCTGATTTATCTGCAGACCTTTTCCACATATGGGCTGGTGGCTGTCTTCAGCATACCGCCGTATCCAACCACGAACTGCACGATGTCACCCACCTTATATTCGGTATCGGATTTGGTTACGTCCAGAATAATGTGGTCGGAACTTCCGCCCAGGATATCCACCTTCGGATCCAGCGGTTCCATGCTGTCAATATCGGTATCCTGCTTGCCGATAGCGATGATAGCACGTTTAATGATGCCGCGGTCTTCGTAATAAGGTTTCTGACCGAAAGCATCCACACCAACTTCCCCGATTGGCAGGGATGGTTTTTCCTTCAGTTCCACAATCTGGGCTTCCAGTACCAGTGCATCGCTGCAGGTGCCAGGCAGTTTTTCGCCGTAAGCGGTGTCGTTGCCCAGCAGGAAGGATTCGCCCAGACGCAGGTTGGTAATGCCTTCCGGCAGTTCGCCCTTACCGATCAGATAGATGGAGCTGGAATTGCCGCCGGATACCATTTCCAGCTTGATTCCGAACTTATCTTCAATCTTGCGTGCCACTGCAACCAGGTTGGAAAGGTTGTCGTTCTTCGGAATGATGGCGCCGTAGCAGGTCAGGTTCACGCCCACGCCGTACAGATTGATGTGTTCCATGGAGAGAATTTCTTCCACAGTTTCAAAAATCAGGTCTTCGTTCTGATAGAAGATTCCTTCTCTCAGGTCACCCAGGTCAATCATCAGCAGAATATTATGCTTCACACCCAGCTTGCCGGCTTCTTCGTTGAGCAGGCGGATGGTGGACAGTTCGGAGTTGAAAGACAGGTCCACATATTTGGCCACGTCAGCCACTTCTGCATGCATCGGAATACGCAGCAGGGTAGTCTTCTTGCCGTTTGCACGGGCAAAATCCGCATAGGTCTTAATGTTTGCCACACGGGAGTCTGCCATGAAGTCCACAGCAGGGTGCTGTGCGATCATTTCGCACATTTCCTTATGGGCGCACATACCCTTGGTTACAATCATCAGGGAGCAGCCGCCCTGTTCTTTGGTGATGCCTGCCACGGCATCCAGGTTTGCGTGCAGCTTCTTTAAATCAATCACTAATCTTGGATACATGTTTGTCCTCCTTGTTTATCTGGTTTAAACCTGTCTGAATTTACAGTGTTTGCGGTAGCAGAGACGGCAGTTTCTGTCGCAGTTCGGCTGCTTTTCGCCAGCCCCTGCTGCATCAGCTGCACCTGCTCCGTTGTCTGCCGCATTCACAATCAAATCTGCACCCTTCTTCATGGTGCGGTCTGCCGCCAGAGCTTCACGCTTGGCTGCTTCGATTTCTTCTTCAGAAGCGCCGCCGATGGCATCCGGATTCTTATAGGCTTCCATGTCGTAGCCCATATCTTCCATTTCCTTAATATGCTTGGCCAGTTCTGCCTTCTTTGCTGCGTCAGCGTCGGCCAGTTCCTGCAGTTCTGCCATGATGCGCACCTGTTCGGACTGCTGGGTTCTTTCCGGGAACTTGAAGTTCAGAGACTTTTCCAGCAGACGGATGGCGGCTTCACGGTAGCGCTTGGACAGTACACCCAGGGATGCCATGATGTAATCGTTATCTACCAGAACCTGTGCATGTTCGGTCGGATAAAGCTTCATACCGTTGGCATTGTTCTGCGCGATGGATTCCATGATTTCCACGCGGTGCGGCAGACGGGTCAGGGCACCGCCGGTACCTACGATGTATTTTACCTGTGTCAGGTCCTTTCCTTCCGCCACAGTGGAACGGCCGGATGGGCCATAAATATAGCGGATAAAACCTGCATGGCGTTCTACAGCACGAAGTACTGCTTCGGTAGTAAGGCGTTCTACCAGCTTGAATTCTGCTTCAGTCTTCGGAATTGCCACGTAGCTTGCCAGGGTTTCATCCAGGTCAATACCCATCTTTTCGCATTCTTTGCGCAGCTGTTCTTCACCGATAGATTCGATGACCTTCATGCGGTTTACGTATACACCCAGGTCCCCTTCTACGGTACGCTTGGCCTTTGGTTCCGGAGAAATCATGATGCGGGCGATTTTGTCGGACTCAGTTGCAACGGAGTGCAGGTCAGTGGTTGCACCGCCAACGTCCAGCACAATCAGATCTCCCAGGCAGTCATAGAGCAGCTTGGTGCATTCCATAACAGCGCCCGGAGTAGGAATAATCGGTCCGTTTACCATGTCACGGACGTGTTCCATGCCCGGAGCATGTGTGATATGATCCTCAAAAGCGTCCTGAATCACCTTACGGCAAGGTTCCACGTTCAGCTCGTCAATCTTCGGATACACGTTTTCTACATTATATAACTTCATGCCGCTTTCTTCGTCGAAAATCAGTTCCATTTCCGCCTGGTTTTCGATGTTTCCGGCATAAACTACAGGTGTCTTCAGACCCATGGCACGGATCATTTCCGCATTATCCAGAGCAGTATCTCTTTCACCGTAGTCCACGCCGCCGGCAATGAGAATCAGGTTCGGATTGATTTCCTTAATCTTGGCGATATCGGTGCGGCGCATTCTTCCTGCAGTGATATAGTGGATGATGCCGCCTGCACCCAGCGCGGCTTCCTTGGCCGCCTTGGCGGTCATATCGTAAACCAGTCCGTGTACAGTCATCTTCAGACCGCCGGCCGCTGAAGATGTAGCCAGCATTTCGTCATATTCCAGACTGTCAATATTCATTTTTCTGCAAAGGTCGTCAATAGCTCCCTGCAGGCCGATTCTTACGTCACCGTCCAGTACGGAGGTCGGCGCCTGGCCCTGGGCCCAGAATACCGGATTGTCTGTATCCAGATCCTTAAAGGCATTGACAACGGTGGTGGTTGAGCCGATTTCGGCAACCAGTACATCTACTTTCATGGTTTTTCCCTCTCTTTCCCATTGAAGTTTCCGGCGTTCCTACCGGTCTATATTATAGCGGAATCCAGTTGCTGACGCTGGTAGCAGTCAGCTTGCCGCTTTCTCTGCAAATCATTTCTGCCCGGAGTCTGATCATGCTCCGGCCGTTTCTTACAATCCATGTTTTCAGGATGGCATGCTGTCCCAGTTCCAGCGGGCGCACATAGGACACATACATGTCAGAGGTGGCCGCTTCATTGGGCGCCGCAAAATTGGCAACTACCCCGCAGGCCGTGTCGAACATACCGGCAATGGCGCCGCCGTGAATTCCGTCCCGCTCGTTGCGCTGCCAGGGCTGGGTGGTAAATTCGATGGAGATGCTTTGCTCCTCGAAATCACAGCTGTGGAAATGTGCGCACATGGTATCATCGAAATGGCCATCCTTCCGTTCCAGATACCCGTCTACTACACGTTTTGCTTCGGCTTCCCACTGCTCTCTTGTCATATCGTTAACTCCTTGTTTTAAATTCACACTTTCAGTTTTTAAAAAAGGGGCCGGGCTATAGAGCCCAGCCCCTTCAGTCAGCTTTTATTGGTGCAATCTGCACCGGATTTTCCGATTACAGGTCGCCTCTTCTTCTCATAGCTTCTTCAGCCAGGAAGGTTGCTACATCGATACCGTGGGAGTCTCTGCCGAAACCAGCGTCGATACCAGTCTTCACAGCATCTTCAGGAATTACCTGAGTACCGCCTGCTGCGATGATAACCTTATCTCTGATACCCTTTTCAATAGCCAGATCGTTGATTCTCTTCATGTTCTTATAGTGGATATTATCGTGGGAGATAATAGTGGAAGCCAGGATAGCATCTGCATTCAGTTCGATTGCAGCGTCAACCAGCTTTTCTACAGGTACGGAAGTACCCAGGTAGTTAACCTTAATACCCCACTTTTCGATACCGCCGTGCTTGATGTTGATGATTTCACGTAAGCCTACGGAGTGTTCGTCTTCGCCTACAGTACCGCAAACAACTACCATTGGATGTTCTTCGAATTCCTTATACAGGGTAGCGTCGTCCAGGTGATGTGGTTCAGGTGGAATTTCCAGAGTAGTAGGGTCGATATCGAAGGTTACCTTACCCTTCATTTCAACTCTGGTACCTTCAGCAATCTGCATAACTTCCTTGGAGTTTACAACAGGTTCTTCCAGACCCAGCTTGCGGCCGATTTCCAGAGCAACTGCTTCTGCAGTTCTTGGTTCAGCAGGAATCATCATGGTCAGCAGGATAGTACCGTCGCCGCACCATTCCATTTCAGGCTTGATTGCCTTGCCGTCCAGGTACTTTTCAACCTTTTCCAGTCTTCTTGCTACGCAGTCTTCATCTTCCAGTTCGTCGATGAATACGATCTTGCTTCTGTCTTCGAAAGTACATCCGCCGATCAGTGCAGAAGGATTTTCAGGGTCGCCGCCGTACTGTTCTACGTTGTTGTAGCCGTAGTGAGCAGTTACTGGAGCCATGTAGTCTTCTTCTCTTTCGAAGATGTAACCATAGCCTACGCCGCCTTCGATCTTTCTTGCGATACCGTCGCCGTTTCTTTCAGGATACTTCGCAGAGTCTACGAAGAAGCCTTCCTGTACAGCCTGGAAGTAGCCGCCAACTTCAACGATTTCTTCCATGAACAGAACAGCTCTTTCCTTCAGGTCACGTGCCATTTCAACCAGCGGACCATCCTTCTTCAGTTCAACCATTTCCATCAGGCCGTCCATTGCAATCAGAGCCTGCTTAGCATTGTCGATTGCTTCCATGTTGTAGATGTGCCATGGAACGTTTCTGCCTTCGTCTGGAGTGATGGTGGACTGGATGTCAGCTCTTGTCAGCTTGGAGATCAGCATGTTCATTACGTGAGTAACGGTAGCTTCTCTTACGGAGGAGCAGATATACTTGGTGTTCTGCTGTGCTCTCATCTTGTATCTTCTCAGGAAGTCTCTCAGAGCTACTGCGTATGGCAGGTCATAGTATACGCAAGGAGCAGGAGTTGCTGTAGGAGGTACTGTGGACAGAGCGATGTTTTCAGGCTTGATACCAACCTTTTCGGAGAACAGGGAGTTGATAGCGTGCTGAACGATCAGTTCAGGCATTACCTTCCATGCTTCTCTTGCAGTTGCGTTAGCATTGTGAGCACCGTCGATCTGCAGAATACCGGCCCATGCCAGAATCTTCTTGGATTCACATGCGTCTACGAAGGAACGTACGCAGTTGATATCTCTGTACAGTACGTTGTACTGAGGGTCCTGGTGAGCACCGTTGATACCTTCTTCAGCGAACATTACAGCTACGTCAGGACCAGCTACGCCTGAAACGTAGGAATGATAGTTGATTGGACGACCAACTTCATCTTCGATGATGTCGATAGCTTTTCTCTGTGCTCTAACCTGTTTTCTAGTGATAGGAACACCACCGATACCCTGTGGAGTACCTTCCATCAGACCGTCGATATGTGACTGACCCATATGTCTGATTACCATCAGATGGTCAGCACCGTGCCATGCAGCCATTCTCATTCTTCTGATGTCGTCTTCGAATCTACCTGAAGCGATTTCAGTAGTGATAACAGGCATTGGCTGTGGGTCGATGTTTCCGAAGTACTTAGCAGGAGGAAGTCCTACACTGTTCTTCAGAGGTTCTGAACAATCTTTGTATTCGAAAGGTCCCATCTTGAGTCCAGGAGCAGGCTTTCTCCAAGTCCAGCCTCTTCTTCTTGGTTCATATTTGTCAAGGTCCTTAAGTATTTCACGAACGTCTAATTTTTCGTTTGGTTCCAGCTTGTAATCTGCCATCTTTACTTACCTCCCTTGAACAGTGCTACTGCATCATCCCAGTATTCGCCTTCAGCCAGCTTGATGCTTGCTTCACGAATGGAGATGCCCTTATCCTGTGATACCTTGTAAACTACATGGCCTGCACCTTTGCCCATCAGGCCTCTGTCCATGCAGCCTTCTACGATCTTCTGAGTGTCCAGGGATGAAACGCCCATTCTCAGAAGAACTGCTCTTTCTACGGAAGGAGTAGTGTTTTTTCTACCCAGTTCAAGAAGCGGGTCAACAACCTGAGCTGTTAATTCCCAGAATCTATCGTAGAGTTCCTGATCAGCCAGATTAGCGATATGCTGTCTGCGCTGTTCAAAATCGTTGTCTCTTCTCATTTTTGAATTCTCCTTTTTGTTTTTTACAGAGCTGCCTTCAGTTCTTCAACTGTAGCCTTAACCCATTCCATATCCTTCTTAGTTTCTTCGCACAGAT
>JAFYNS010000188.1 GCA_017556505.1 Bacillota bacterium
AACCATCTGCTCTGCTGCATCTGCTCCATGCATCATTTAAATTCACCTCCAAATAAAAACTCCTGACATTTCTGCCAGGAGTTATTTCAATATATTTACTTTAATATTTTCCAGATACCACCATTTGTAGGACCTTCTCGAAGAACGTATCCCTTTTCTTTTAAGCCCTTAATTGCCCTGTCGACAGAGGATTTTGAAATCCCAAGTTCCAGACTAATTTTAGGAGCTGAAATTGTACAGTTTTCTTTTATAACGGATAATACAAGATATTCTTTTTCGTCTAAATCACCCGTTAACTTCACTTCATTAGCTTCATTTTTAGCTTCATTAGCTTCATTTTTAGCTTCATTAGCTTCAAAATTTAATATAATCTGAATTCTATCCGGATTGATGGTTTCAATAATTTGCGGCTGACTAAATCCATTCTCATTCCACACATAGAAGAGATTACATATACCTGTTCCAGAACGTTCTCCGACATTGATTAATGAAAACATGTTAAATATATTTCCATTTCGGGCATCACTGATACCACCAGAAATAGCTTCTTGAATTTCTATACGAAACGTACCAGGATTGGAAATAGTTACTTTACGGAATGTTTTATCTATTACGATGCCCCGTCTTCCATAATAGTCAGCATGAATCAATGCATTTGCTAAAGATTCTCTTAAAGCTTCATGAATCTCATTGTCGTCAATTCTTGTCAAACCATTTTCAAGTCGAAATGCCCTTTTTACATCGGCTGTCATTCTATCAACAACTCTGTAATAGAAATCAAAAACATTTCCACTCCAATCACCATCTCCAGAACATACGCGATCGGACCATCTCTTTTCCCCACCCAAGTATTCACGGTAATCGAGGAAGTAATTTGGCATGACACTCATGATTGAAACAAAGTCACCAAAAAACAGCAAGCCACCTAATGTAGGATGTACCTTTCCATCTGCATGGCACTTTGCTGCCGCACCAATCTTTATGAGGAATTCTTCATCATCCAGTTCTCCCCATACATGTTTAGGCTTAACATTCCTGAAAATTGTTCTATAGCGTTTTATTGATTCATAATTAAGCTCAGATAATTCTACTTCTTCAAGTACAAGTGCATCCTGAGATGACGATGCCTGATCCCTGAGCATAGTCTTTATTTCTTCTGCAGTACAGCGATAATCCACTTCATGGTTTCTTCTAAATGTTCCCCTAAACATGTCTTGACCAATATATACAGGTCTTTCTCTGCGATTTGCACGTGGTACTTCAATTACGATAATTTTTTTATCATCATAATCCTTCACATAAACATGCTTATCCAATAAAATATTGTGGCTTACCCGTTGTGAATTATTCAGAGCATTCCAAATCTCAGACATCATCTTCTCTGTATGCTCCACACCGACAGGAATCAATTCTTTCGTTGTTTTATCTTCTTTAACACCAAGAAGAATCACCCCACCATTGGTATTTGCAAAGGCAGAATATGTCTCCCACATACTGCGCGGAAGGCCCCCTTCCGCCAACTTCGCTTCAATATGCCCATCTTCTTTTTTCGAAGAGATAATCTTTTCAATATCAATCATAACTTTGAACTCCTTTCGGAACATACTTACACAGTATATATTATATTGTGAAAATCAAATGTTAGCAAGTTTTTGAAATCTAATCCCCACGATTTTTTTCCGCCAAATTTCTATGTTTTCCGCTCTTTTCTACTTCACGAAGTTTTTCCTTCATCCTCTGACTCCTCGAATAAATTCTGTCGCATATTATCACCTGCCATCTACTGTTCTTCAGTTCCTCTCTCAGTTTTTCAATCTCAGACTGCAGTTCTGTCTTTTGCAGGGTTGTCGTACTTCTTCTCGTTTTCAGATTACGAATTTTCCGAATCTCTGCCTCCGTCATAAATACCTTCTCATACATCGTTTTCCGGTAATCAAAAAGCTGCTGCAGGTCATCAATCCGATGTTCCTGAAGCAGCCTCACTTCCATAGACAGCTCATTCAGTTTTAACAAATCATCCCGCAGAGCCGGTGATACCTGATATGGTTTCAAATTTCGCTTTGGCATATATCCAAGCAGATAACAGTAATGATAATAAAGACCTCTGAGACCAGAAATTTTTCGGTGCCTGGATGTTTTGCGTAGGCCAGCAGAATAGCTTCGTCGATAATGCTTGCGCTCGGCAAGATGCAACATCCTGTGCCGAACCTCCGGCGGATTGTTTCGCAGCCGCTGCCGAATTTGGTCATTGCTGTACTCCTCACCCATGCGGATCAGGCGAATCGGACGCTTCCAATCCTTCTGCTGGATGGTCCAGTACTTTCTGTTCTCATCGAACTGGCAAATATACCCCATGGCCGACAGGTGGTACTTCAGCTCCCGCAGGTTACAGCTGACCGACAAAACAGCCTCGACAGCTTCTCTTGCAATATTCAGCCTGGTCGGTGCCCCCTCCCGCTCTGCTTTTGCAAGCTGATACGGAAGGCTCTTGCCATGACGCTCGACAACATCAAGCTGGTACCTGCTGCAGATCTCATCATTGATTTTGGAAATATCAGTCCACTGCTTCTGTCTGCATCGCTTTCCATCCAGGAAGGATACAGAGTTCACCACAAAATGATTGTGAAGACATTTCGTATTAAGATGAGTTGCTACAACCACCTGATATCCTTCTCCCCAAATCTGCTTCGCCATCTCCACTCCAATTTCATGGGCTTGCTGTGGTGTCACTTCCCCTTCTGCAAAACTCTGATATCCATGATACGCAATAATTCCGCCCTCTTTTCCAAACTGTGTCTTCACCGTCTGAAACTGCTGCCGTGCAATAGCTGGATTGCAGTTCACACCTGAGACATAGAATTTTTTCTCTGTCTTTTTTTCGTTCACTGCGTAGTTCATTACATCTTCCAGTGAGTTCAAGTCTGGTTTTCGAATCGCAGCATCAGTTTTCTCAGGATTCATTGCGTAATCAATGGAGTGATCCAGCCGTCCCTTCACTGGCCAAATTTTTGTTACAGCCATGATCCCTTCTCCGGGGCAAGAAACCTTTCTTCGACAGCAAGCTGAAACTGATGCCAGCGATGAATTTCTTCCTGCAGAACATCTGCATCGAAAACATTTTCGCCTATAAGTTGATTTTTTAAGTTTTGAAGCTGTTCAGAAAACAGACTGACTTGATTCATAACTTCATAAAACCTTGCATTGGGTTTCTCTTTTGGTATGCGATTCTGCAGGAGCATACGGATATACTCAGCTTCCGTCAAGCAGGCTTTCTGCGCGGACCTTTGCAGTAAATCATTTTTTTCTTCTGTAAGCCAGATTTGCTTCTTCACACCATGTACCATATTCCCTCCTAAAAGAAAACAGCAGACCATTCAGTCTGCTCAGATTGCTGACATTCATTGGATGTCAGTTATTTTTTTATGTTTGAATATGAATGGAACTCTGCCATAAAAACAACACCCAATCGGATTGGGTGTTGTTTTATTTTTTTCATTGCTATTCAGTTGGATTTGCCGGTACAGGCAGTTTTTCACTGATTGCCTGCATCAGGCTGTCTGTACATGGAAGCGGATCGGTAAGCTTTCCGTCATCCACAGCCACAAGCGCGGCAGATGCTTTCGGTGCCAAAACACCTCCGGAACATTCATTCAGCACAGACTTTCTGTAGAATTCCACATTGCAGGACATTTCATAAGCGATATCCTGCGTATTCTTCCAGTCGTATTCTTCTTCGAAAATATGTGCAATTTTCGCAGCGGTCTGCCAGTTATTCAGTGCCGGTTCTTCCTTTATCGCCGCCTTAACAGGAAGCAGTCTGCGTTCCGTATTGATGTAGGTACCGTCTACCGATGCGAATCCGGTACCCGGCAGAACTACATCGGCTTTTTCCGCCAGTGCAGTCAGATGTGTATCACAGACTGCGAGGAAGTCCAGGCTGTCTGTGTTGATATCTGCATTTTCACCAAATACAAGCAGAGCTCTTACTCCTTCCAGTGCTTCCACGCCGTCTCGGATTCCCATGTCTAAAAGGCCCTGGGAATTATTCTTCGCTCTGATCTGTAAGATGCCGTCTCTAGGATTTCCGATATGTCCGGAAAGCAGTGCAATGTCTGCAATCAGAACAGCCGCATCTGTGGTCAGGATATTTTGCTGGTATACAATCATGGCCTTCTTCGCGCCAAGGTATGCATCAGCAATCTTCTGTGCTTCATCCGATACTACTACGTCCTTCAGAGATTCCGCAAAGTTTTCATATCCTGCGGTGTTCTTTCCCCTGCCGCTGTCAATGATGGACTTTGCAATTTCCTTCAGAATACCAAGGCTGTTATCACAGCTGTCAATGGCAAGCACCCTGGCTCCCGCTTCCTCTGCCTGTCTGATCTTTATGGAAATCACTCTGGATTCTTCCGGCTTAAAACCGACCGTCAGAATCATATCTGTAGAAAACAGTTCCTCGATGGTATTCGGTGAAGCCCCCAGTCCAAGAACCTTCATGAGACCGCATTCTCTGTTGTTCATACAGAGAAGTTTTGCGCCCATGAGATCTGCCATCTTCTTAATTGCATAGGCTTCTTCGTTTGTATATCTGTCTGAAACAGATACTGCAACGGCCTGCTTTCCATATGCTGCAGCGACAGACTGGCATTTCTTCGCAATCAGAACCAGTGCTTCATGGTAGTCATCATTCTGCAGCACTCCGGCTTTTCTGATCAGCGGCATCTTCAGCTTATCGCCAGTTACCGCACCGTCGAAGCCCCATTTGCCTTTGCCGCAGATCAGTCCCTGATTTACAGCACCGTCCTTATCCGGATTTGCCTTAACCAGCATGTCTCCGTAGGATTCCAGAATCAGGCTGCAGCCGGCGGAACAGTAGGAACAGGTGGTTTTCGTTGAAGTGGTCTTCAGTGGTGTTTCCTTCACCATTCTGGTTCTTTCCTGGAGTGCTCCCACTGGACATACACTTACGCACTGACCGCAGGAAATACATCCGGACTCAGCCAGAGGCTTACCCATATTCGGTTTCACCACTGTGTCAAAGCCTCTGTTTATCAGTCCCAACGCACCGACGCCGACAACTTCATCACACACTCTTACGCAGAGACCGCAGAGGATGCACTTATTCGGGTCTCTGACAATAAACGGATGATTGTCTTCGAACTCAATACAGTTTTTCTCGCCTGCAAAACGTGCAGGCTGTACCTGATACTGTCTCGCAAAATCGATTAACTTACATTCATAATAGTCATGGCAGCCGCATTCCAGACATCTGGAGGCTTCTTCACGTGCCTCTTCTTCTGTATACGCATTCGGAATGACTTCCGTGAAGTTATCTTTTCTTTCTTCTGCACTCAGATGTGACAGTGCCTGTCTGAACAGGTTATCACGTTCTTCAAAGGATCTTGCAGAAAGGTCGTGCCGTTCCACAACGAAATCTTTTCTTTTTTGGATGATTTCTCCGTGAAGATATGCATCAATTACCTCAGAAGCCTTTCTTGCATCCGCAATAGACTCGATGGCAATGGATATTTTGTCGTTACCGCAGTCTCCGCCGGCAAAAACGCCTGGAATGCTGGTCATAAAGGTGTTCGGATTATATGCGATTGCATTCTTCTTGGTCTTTTCACCCGGGAACAGAGAGGAGTCAACTGCCTGGCCGATTGCCAGAATAACGGTATCAACCGGAAGACGCTCGGTCTTTCCTTCCACGGGAACAGGCTTTCTTCTGCCGGAAGCATCCGGTTCGCCAAGTTCCATCACCTGCAGAAGTACTTCTTTTACATGTCCGTTTTCATCGGAAATAACTTCAATCGGATTGGTCAGATTCTTAAAGATGACCCCTTCTTCTTCTGCTTCTTTGATTTCAAGATGGTCTGCAGGCATTTCATCTTTCGTTCTTCTGTAAATATTATAGACTTCTTTTGCACCGAGACGTACAGCAGTTCTGCAGGCGTCCATGGCAGTATTGCCGCCGCCTACAACGGCAACTCTTTCACCCAGGCGGATGGTTTCATTTCTTACAACTCTGCGGAGGAAATCAATACCTCCGATGACACCTTCCGCATCTTCACCCGGACAGCCTACACCGGTAGATACCCAGGCACCGATACCAATCAGAACCGCATCATAGTTTCTGTAAAGAACGTCAAACAGGATGTCTGTTCCAATCTTCATATTAGTCTTGATTTCCACACCCATGGATTTGATTGTGGCGATTTCTTCATCCAGAACATCTTTTGGAAGTCTGTATTCAGGAATACCGTAGCGCAGCATACCGCCAGCTTTCGGCATCGCCTCATAAATGGTAACCCCATGGCCCATCCGTCTCAGGAAGTAAGCTGCAGACAGACCCATAGGACCGCCGCCGATGACCGCTACAGTCTTTTTTGTAGATGGTTTACATTCAGGAATAAACCGGTCCCCTGCCAGATCTCTGTCGGCAGCGAAACGTTTCAGCTGTGCGATAGAAACAGGTTCTTCCACCAGAGCACGTCTGCATTCAGTTTCACATGGATGCGGACATACACGGCCGATGGCTGCAGGCAGCGGAATGCGGTCTTTAATCAGTTCCAGTGCTTCTTCATACTTGCCGTTGGCAATCAGCCCCACGTATCCCTGGCAGTCTGTTTGTGCAGGACATGCCAGAACGCAAGGAGGTCTGCAGTCGCCGGTATGGTTGGAAAGAAGCAGTTCAAGATTTGTTTTTCTTGATTCTATAACCCGCTCCGTATTCGTTCTTACAACCATGCCGGGTGCAATCTCAGTAGCGCAGGCTTTGCAGAGTTTTGGATTCCCTTCCACTTCGCACATACAGAGTCCGCAGGAACCATAAATTTTTGTTCTCTCATCATAGCAGAGAGTCGGAATATGGATATCGTTTTCTCTGGCAACTTCCAGAATAGTCTGTCCCGCAACGCCGGTGACTTCTCTGCCGTTGATGTTAAGTCTGTATTTCTTCATTTTAATGCCTCCGACTTACTTCTTTTCGATTGCATTGAACTTGCAGGATTCCATGCATTTACCGCACTTGATACATTTTTCGTGATCAATCACATGTACATTTTTGGCCGTTCCGGTAATGGCACCCACAGGGCACTTCTTTGCGCAGAGAGTACATCCTCTGCACGCGTCTGTAATATCATAGGTCAGGAGTGCCTTACAGGATTTTGCTGTACAGCGCTTATGGTAAATGTGATCTTCATACTCATTTCTGAAATATTTTATGGTGGTCAATACCGGATTTGGAGCAGTCTGTCCAAGACCGCAAAGAGATCCGTCCTTAATCTTCACAGCCAGTTCTTCGAGAAGTTCAATATCGCCGTCCTTTCCTTCACCACTTGTGATTCTTTCAAGGATTTCCAGCATCCGTTTCGTTCCGATACGGCAGTAATTACACTTGCCGCAGGACTCATCACGGGTAAAGTTCAGGAAATATCTGGCCATATCCACCATACAGGTGTCTTCATCCATTACGATCATACCTCCGGAACCGACGATGGCACCGGTTTTATTAATATCTTCATATGTAACCGGTGTGTCAATCAGACTTGCAGGAATGCAGCCGCCGGAAGGTCCTCCCATCTGGACAGCCTTGAACTGCTTGTCATTTTTAATTCCGCCGCCGATACCAAAGATGACATCACGAAGGGTCAGTCCCATAGGTACTTCCACCAGACCGCCCTTTTTAATTTTGCCTGCCAGTGCAAATACCTTGGTGCCTTTGGACTGTTCTGTGCCCAGACTTCCAAATGCAGCTCCGCCGTTATAGATAATCCATGGCACATTGGCAAAGGTTTCTACGTTATTGATATTGGTCGGTTTCTGCCAGTAACCTTTTGCTGCAGGGAACGGCGGTTTCAGCCGCGGCATACCTCTTTCACCTTCCAGTGAAGCGATGAGTGCCGTTTCCTCACCGCAGACAAATGCTCCTGCACCGGCTTTGATCCGTATATCAAAATCGAATCCGCTGCCCAGAATATTCTTCCCCAGGAAGCCTTTTTCTCTGGCCTGTCCCATGGCGATTTCAAGGCGCTTAATTGCCAGCGGATATTCTGCACGGCAGTAAATGACGCCTTCGTTTGCACCCATTGCATATCCACCGATAATCATACCTTCAATCAGAGAATGGGGATCACCCTCCAGAACAGAACGGTCCATGAAAGCACCCGGGTCCCCTTCGTCTGCATTGCACACCAGATATTTTTCTTTGCCCGGACTGGACTTGGCCGCCTTCCACTTGAACCAGGTAGGGAAGCCTGCACCGCCTCGGCCCCGGAGGCCGGATATTTTAATTTCCTCAATTACATCGTCCGGAGACATGGTCTGAAGTACCTTTTCAATGGCCTTATATCCCTCTGCACTGATATATTCATTGATATCTTCCGGATTGATCACGCCGCAGTTTCTTAAAACTACTCTCTGCTGTTTTTCGACAAACTGCCGGTCCTCTTCTGAAATAGCCTGTCCCTCACACACAATACCGTTTACCAGATGGCTTTCAACAATATGTTCCACATCTTCCGGCTTCACTTTCACATATCTGGTCTGGCTTCCGTCATCACTGTAAATATCTACAATCGGTTCCAGATAGCAGGTTCCCACACATCCTGTAATGTCAACTTTTATATCCAGATTTTTTTCACGGATTAACTGTTCAAACCGGCCCGCAGTTTTCTTCGCACCGGTAGCAATGCCGCAGCTTCCCTGTCCTACAACAACTTTCATGCCTCTACCTCCTGTGTCCTACCTTTAATTTCCGCCAGAATCTGCTTCACGGAATCCTTTGTTAAATTGCCATAAGTTTCATCTTCCTCGCTGCTTCGGATCATCATCACAGGAGCCAGAGAACAACATCCAAGACAGGCCACATTATTCAGAGTGAACAATCCGTCTTCTGTGGTTTCACCGTCTTTTATACCCAGAAACTCATGGATTGCTTCTTCAATCAGTTCGGAACCGTTTACATGACACGCAGTTCCCTGGCAGAGCATAATCAAATATTTGCCCACAGGCTGCAGCCGGAACTGTGCATAAAAAGTTGCAACCCCATATATTTTCGCAGGCTTAATACCGGTCACATCAGAAATATAGTTTATTGCATCTACCGGTAAATACCCGTAAATATCCTGCGTTTTCTGAAGTATCGTAATAAGACTTCCCGGCACATCTGCATATGCATCCAGCACCGGACGGAGTTCTTTGAACTTTTCATTCCTATTCACTGCACAGTTGCAGCTGCACACATTTCCGTTCATCATTTTTCCTCTCCTTCAACCATTTATCTTTCGATTTTCACACCAGGATTCCGATGCAGTCCTCCGCTGCCGGAAATCCGGACCGTTTCGTAGTTCATCCCGGCAGCTTTGACTATCACGTCGTCTTGTTTGTTAATATTTTATCACTCTCGCATAAAAAGTCAATACAGACCCTGCATTTTTTGTGGATATATCACATTTTCTCCTCTTTTCTTTTTTACCGATTAGATTTCGTTTACATATTCTGTTTTCACAGACTTTCCTCTAAATATCTGCTACACTGTACCTTAATGTTAATTCACCGTGTACAAAAGGAGTCATGTATGTATTCCGTAATTCAGACCATCGATCTGCTTCTTACTATCGGATTTTGCATCACATTATGGATACCCTGTTCCGTCTTTACCACCGCAATCCGGTATATTTCCATTATAGTGTGTGTTCTTTTAATTCTTTACTTTTTAACTACCAAAGCCCGTAACATCGATTTTGCTTCACGTCTCGCAAAAGTACTGACGATACTGACCCCATTTATCTGGTTGGGAATCAATGCCGCGCTGTTAAATGCAGGGAAATAATCACTTTTACCTTAATACCGGTTTTCACACATACAAAAACCCCGGACGCTGCACTGTGTTCGGGGTTCTTCTTTTTCATATGATTCATTACTCCAGCGGTATAAACATTACCTTTATGGTGCCTCCGCAGATCATACCCGGATCATCGTCTGTGGTGACATCCAGATCATATACTTTTATTTCAGGAAGGGTCATGCTTCTTGCCTGTTCAATGGCCAGGTATTCCGCACGGCCGCCGCCGATGCTTCCGAGAATCCGTTCAGGGCTCACCAGCATCATGCTTCCTGCACCTCTCGGTGCGGATCCGTGTTTTTCTGTTATGATGCAGAGTACACCTGGATCTTTCGCTTCCAGCAGCTGCGTGTCTGCAGATGCCGCATGACTTGCATTCTTTACCTGTATAATCTGAGCCAGAATACTGATGGCAATTTCTGCCGGTGTTACGGCACCGATAGCCAGTCCGATTGGTGCATATACAGAATCGATCTGCTGTTCTGTATATCCGTCTTCTGCCAGCAGCTGCCGCGTCTTCGCAACTTTTTTCCGGCTTCCAATCATGCCCAGATAGCGGTACGATGTCTGCAAAATCGTTTTTACACACTGATAGTCCGCTGCATGATTTGGCGTTACCACCACATAATACGCATCCGGTTCCAGATATTTCTGAAGGTTGTCGAAAGAATCACAGATCCGTTCATCCGCAGCCGGAAAACGTTCTGCAGTAACCAGTTCCGGACGGTCGTCGATTACTTTTACATAGAAGTCCAGTCCGGCGGCAAACTCTGCCACTTCTTTGGAAACATGCCCGCCCCCGCAGATGATCAGCTTCGGCTGCGGACAGAACCATTCCTCCCGAAGGAAGGAAATATCCTGCTCCTGCTGCAGAAGGGATGCCACAGTTCTCTGATACAAAGAACCATCGTGGATCACATGGAGTTTTACAGGAATCGCCGGATACTGCTGCCGCAGGGGCTTCAGGTAACCTTCTTCCACCAGTTTCTGCACATGGCACGGCGCAATTACAGTATCGTCCTGAATATTAAGACAGTCCTTCACCAGCTCCAGCCGGTGACACACATCCTTTGCAGGCTGGCCAAGGCTCTGCAGCCCGCACACCACGATGATTTCATCGGCATTGTCCGGAATCACGGGTTCCCCTGACGCAGGATACTTCAGCGGAAGTCTTCTGGAACCGTCAGCCTCCACCAGTACCACATCGGCATGAGCACAAACCGTTTCATAAACATGAGTCGGCAATGCGGTAAACTTCTGCTCCGGCTGGTCTGCGGCTCTGCAGCCTGCCATGACATATCCGGTTTCTTTCAGCTGACGGACAATCGCATCTGCATCTGTATCCAGCAAAGTATCCTCTTCAATAAACATGTGTGTTGTCGTAGTTATCAGAACAGTTCTGCCTTCTTCCCGGTACTTCCGGGCCAGATTCTTAATCAGGGTTGTCTTTCCGCCGGAACCCACAACTGCAGTAATCATAATCCCAGCCGTCCTTTCTCATGGAAAATGGCTTCCACCACACCCCCTGCGATACATCTTGCCTTATCGGAAATTGTGAAGCAGTTCTCATACTCATCCATTCTCGGGTCGATATCTGCGATTTTAAATCCTTCTGTTACCGGATAACCGTCACGGATCAGTCCGCGGAGGAGTCCGTCTAAAGATGCCTCAACAGGAACGTTCCCCGATTCAGTTTCAACCACCGCAATGACCTCACCTTTTACAACCGTATCGGTAATTTTCTTCACATTATGCAGGATCCCTTCCGCAGGACAGTGCATGACACGTTCTTTGCCGAAACCTGCGATAATTCCCGGAACCCCGGTATTGGGCGCAGCAGTGCCGGACCATAAGACTTTGCCCAGATTGTGGCCCCGTTTGGTTTCAATCACTGCATTTACATCGCATCCCGCTTCAAAACCCGGCCCCAGAGCCACTGTGATTGGTGCCATGGCCTTATGGGTTCCCAGATTCTTTTTTGCCAGAATGGCGTCTACTACGGCCAGCGGCTTCAGCGCAGCGATGGATGCACCTGCAGAATCCACCAGCAGGGTCAGTTTCCCCTCTGAAAGGAAATTCTCTGCTTCGGCGACAGAACCGGCCATATAACAGGTCATATCCTCCACGGTCTGCTGTCCCTCATACACAGCCTCTGAGAAAGCCACATTTCTGCGGATTGCAGAAGGGCTTTCCGTTTCCAGAACCAGTACGGGGAATCCGCATTTTTTCAATTTATAAATGGTTCCGGTGGCCAGATCCCCGCCGCCGCGAACAATCATCAGATTTTCCATCCTCTTGCTCCATTATTCTAAAATAAGATAATTTTTTTCTTTTTCCGTCACATAGCCAATGATGGCAGCCTGCGGAATCTGTTTTTTCAGCTCAGCCAGGCAATCTTCGGCATACTCCTCCGGCAGTGCAAAGAGCAGTCCGCCGCTGGTCTGAGGATCATACAAAATATCCTCCATGGCCAGTTCCAACGTTCTTCTTTTTTCCACACCGGCCTCCGCGTATTCTCTGTTTCGGTATGCCCCAGCGGGCACCAGTCCCATGGATGCCAGTTCCAGAGCTTCCTCATGATACGGAACCTGCTCTACTTGAATATGCAGGCTGCATCCGCTGCCCTGGGCCATTTCGAAGCTGTGTCCCATGAGCCCAAAGCCCGTCACATCGGTACAGCCGTGGACAGGATACTTCACCATAATATCTCTGGCAGCCCTGTTTAAGGTTGCCATCTGCTTATAAATCCGTTCCATCACTTCAGGAGCTGTCATATCCGCCTTGGCTCCGGTGGTCAGAATTCCTACTCCCAGAGGTTTGGTCAGAATCAGTACATCCCCCGGCTTGGCACTGGAATTGGTCAGCACCTTGTCCGGATGTACGAAGCCAGACACAGCCAGTCCGTAAATCGGCTCCGCACCCTTGATGGTGTGTCCGCCTGTTATAATAGCCCCTGCCTCGTATGCCGCATCATAGCCGCCGCGGAGAATTTCACGGATGATGTCATCGCTCATCCCTTCCGCCGCGCAAAGTATGTTCAGCGCCAGCTTCGGCTCGCCGCCCATGGCATATACGTCGCTCAGCGCATTGGTGGCGGCGATTTTGCCGTAAAGATAGGGTTCATCCACAATAGGCGGGAAAAAGTCTGTTGTCTGAATCAGTGCCGTATTTTCATCCATGACATACACACTGGCGTCATCGCTTTTGTCGTAACCCACAATCAGGCGGGGATCGGAATGAGTTTTGAACCCTTCCAGCATACGGGCAAGGGTTCCAGCCCCCATCTTGGCACCGCATCCGGCGCAGTTTGCCAGTTTGGTCAGTTTTACTTCTGTTTCCATAGTCATTACGGTCTTACCACGGTGCGTGCACCTTCCATTCTTTCAACGATATCATACATGTTGGTCACACCGCCCACTGCCAGCTTTTCCTTCAGACCGTAGAAGTCCAGGCAGGTACCGCAGGTCAGAATAGTTACGCCCTCCGATTCCAGCAGCTTCAGGTCTTCCAGTGTATCTGCACCTTCGCAGGTCAGATAGGCGCCGGTGTTGTAGCAAAGAATGGTTTCCGGCAGGTAATCCTGTCTGGTCAGGGCGAAAACAAAGGCCTTCATCAGGGAAGTACCCAGTTTTTCGTCGCCGCCGCCCATTACATTGGCGGACAGCACTACCAGCATGCCCTTCTTTCTGTGGTCCGGTTCACAGGAGATTTCTTCCTCAGTTTCTGCCTCTTCCGCTGCGGCAATTTCTGCCGCCGCTTCCGCAATCTTCATGGTAACCGCGAATTCTGCATCAGAATTCCTCTCAGCAAAAACGGCAAATCCCTTGTGCTCCCCGAATCTGGTCAGATTCTGCACTGCGATTTCGTTATCCACCAGAACAGTCAGTACATCGCCTGCACCCAGTTCTTCTGCTGCTTTCTTTGCATTTACCACAGGCAGAGGGCATGCCATACCTCTGCAGTCAATCTTCTTTTCCATTATTCTTCCTCCTGTGCAAGTTCCTGCAGTGCTTTTACTGCAGCACCGACTTCTTCCATTGTGTTATAGTGTGAGAAGCTGAAACGGACCGCGCCCTGCTTCACCGTTCCCAGTGCCTCATGCATCAGCGGTGCACAGTGGGCTCCCGGTCGGGTTGCGATTCCATACTGAGAAGCCAGCACATCGCTGACCTCTCCTGAATCATAATCCCTCACGTTTAATGCCACGACTGCGCAGCGTTCTTTCTTCTCAAAATCCCCATATACGGTGATTCCCGGAATCTGACGGACACGGGTATAAAAGGCCCACATCAGTTCCTGTTCCTTCTTTCGGATAGCATCCAGTCCAGTCTCCCGGATATATTCCACTGCTGCTTTCAGGCCTGAGATTCCGTGACCGTTGAGGGTGCCGGCTTCCAGCGCTGTCGGCATCTGCGGTGGATGTTCTTTCAGATAGGTCTGTACACCGCTTCCTCCGGAGAGAAGAGGACGGATTTCCACGCCTTCCCTCACATAAATGCCTCCCGTTCCCTGGGGACCCAGTAGCCCTTTGTGGCCTGTAAAGCAGAGTATATCAATATTCATCTTCTGTACCTTAATATCAAACACAC
>JAFYNS010000189.1 GCA_017556505.1 Bacillota bacterium
GACCGTACATTTAACTATGATAAAGAGCGCGCCATGGAAATCTGGCGTTATCTGATGGAAAATGATAATGGCGTAACCAACTTCCACTTTGAAATCTGCGGTGACTTGCTGGATAAGTCCGCTCTGGATCTGCTCCGCGGCGCCAGAAAAGGTCTTTTCCAGTTTGAAATCGGAATTCAGTCCTGCAATCCACAGACACTGCTTGCAGTGAACCGGAAGGAAAACGTTTATCCGATTCTCTATAATGTGGAGCAGCTGATGAAGCTGGGCAATATTCACATTCATGTGGATCTGATTGCCGGACTGCCGTATGAGACTTATGAGCTTTTTGGCCGTTCATTCAACAAAGTCTATGCGCTCCGGGCGGACATGCTCCAGCTGGGGTTCCTGAAGGTTCTGGGCGGTACTCCGATTTGGGAACAGCAGGAACAGTTCGGTATTGTTTACCGTGACCGTGCACCATACGAAGTAATCAGAACTGACGATATCAGTGCAGAGGAACTTTCCCGTCTGCACATGATTGAACATGTACTGGATATCTATTACAACCGGGGCGGATTCACACGGACTGTGGACTATCTGATAGCAGAAACGGGACTTGGTGCCTTTGGATTCTACGAAAAACTGGCAGAGTACTATTATGACTGTGATTATCAGCACCGCAGCCGTAAAAAAGAAGATCAGTACCGCATTCTGCGCAAATACGCATACACCCTGGGCGAAGCAGCGGGTCAGGAAGCGGAGATTTTGCTGGGAGAAGACCTGGCACAGCATTTTAATGAAGAAGAACAGAAGCGCTTCTACAAGAAGGGCTGGGAGGTTATACAATGAGCAATAAAATCGAGGACCGCATCGGTTATTACCTGGTGCCTCATCTGGAGGATTATGTTTTCGACGAACTGTCCGACGGGTACCTGGACCGTGCAGGCATTGCCGATATTATGATGGGCGTGCCGGTTCCTATTAATAAGAAGAAAATGATGAAGCTGACCACCGTGGACATGGCCAGAGCTATGGCATTTGTTATCGGCTGCGATCCGAATTTTGATTATGCACAGAACTATATCGCTTACATCAAGCGTATGTTCGGGGATGAATTCGTCAAAGCATTGATTGCTGACGGTGTGGACGGTGCAGTGAAGCATGATTACGATTATGCCTGCATTCAGTTCCGTGCAGCGATGCTGATTGATCCGGGCAATGTGGATGCAATGTACTGCTATGCACGTGCCTGCAAGGACGCATATGAACTGGGCGAGGATGAAGATTTCGTGGGCCGCTTCAAGGCAGAATCCCTGGATGCTTTCGAACAGGTAACACTGCGCAAACCTGATTTTGCAGAGGCATATTACTTCCTGGGCTATGGATATCTGAATCTGGGCCTGTATGTGAAGGCACAGCTGACATGGAAGGATTATCTGAAGCTGACCGAAGATCAGAAGGAAGAGGAAGCAGTGAAGGAACTGCGTAAGGACGTTCAGGTACGTCTGGCTGATCTGGAAGAACCGGTAAAGGTGGAACAGGGTTATAACCTGGTTCTGTCCGGCCGTTTTGAAGAAGGTATCGAAGCACTGGTTCCATATAAGGAAGGCAAGTACAAAGACTGGTGGCCTCTTTGGTACTACCTGGGCATTGCATATGCGGAACTGGGCATGAACGAAGAGGCAGTAAGCCATCTGCGTCACGTTCTGCAGCTGTCTCCAAGCAACCTGGAAACCATGGAAGACCTGGTGAAGGTGTACCGCCGTATGGGTGACGAAGATATGGCTGCCAAGTACGAAGGCAAGATTGAAGTAGTAAAGGGCAATATCGAAAAGGATAAGGCTGAAAAGGCTGCATCCGAAGCTGCCATGGCAGTACATGGTTCTGCGGGCCTGTTGAATTAGTATGAAAAAACATGCACCCGTTCTGTGAGAATATTCATGGACGGGTGTTTTTTTATGCACATATTTACATATTGTTTGTGAAAATAAACATAAAACACCGTATTTGTACGATTGTATTTATAAAAATACACAGAAATTTGTAAAAAGGGGTTGCATTTTTATTCTTAACGATGTATACTTAACCATGTCGACAAGGTAAATAAATCTAAAATAAAAAGTAAATAGAAAGGAAAGACGAAAATGAAACAGACATCTAAGTTAATCAAGAAAGTAACAATTATTGCGTTAATCCTGGCACTGGCAGTATCTGCACTGGCTGGCTGCGGCGGCGAACCTGCCGATGATTCGCAGGGCAGCGAAGAAATGACAACCCTGATTCTGGGAACTTCCGCGGACTATGCACCATTTGAATTCATGTATCCTGATGAAAACGGCGATATGGTATACGGCGGTATCGATATCTACACAGCGCAGTATATTGCGGACTACATGGGAGTGGAACTGCAGATTGAAAACATGTCCTTTAACAATCTTCTGACATCTCTGGATAAAGGACAGTTCGATATCGTGCTGGCAGATATTGAAGCAACACCGGAAAGAAAAGAACTGGCAGATTTTACAGATCCTTATTTAACTGAACTGGCACCGCAGTTCCTGGTTAAGGCAGAAAATGCAGACAAGTATCAGTCCTATGCTGATTTTGAAGGAAAGACCATTGGTGCACAGACAGCAACCACCAAACTGGATATTGTAAATGAAATTCCTAACGTAAATGCGGTTGCACTGCAGAGTGTGCTGGACTTGATTAAAGAAGTAAGTTACGATAAGGTGGATGCAATCCTGGTAGACGGTTCTGTAGCGCAGCAGTATCAGGCAACAAATGATAACCTGGTGGCTCTGAGCTTCGAAGAACTGGGTAACTCCGCAGATGTATGCATTGCAGTTCAGAAGGGTGACCCTAAGAATCTGCTGCCAAAGCTGAACGAAGCGATTGCCAAGCTGACAGAAGAAAATAAAATAGAAGAATTCAAGGCACAGGCAAATGAACTGGCAGACGTATGGCAGGAAGTTTCTGTACCGGAAGAATAAACAACTGATGAATCTGATAAATCTGATAATAGAAAGGTAAATGATCTATGTTTTGGGAATGGTGGCAAAGCTTGTTTGCAGACATGACCGCATCAAGCTTCTTCAATTTCAGCTTCCTGCCAAAATATGGACAGGCTGTGATTCAGGGTGTGGAATACACCCTGATTCTTTCTGTCGTGTCCGTACTTATGGCGGTTCTGCCGGCGTTTCTGCTGGCAACCATGCGGCTGAGCAAAAATAAAATAATACGCTGTATATCGGGATCTTATATTGCAGTATTCCGCTCTACGCCGATTCTGGTTCAGCTGATGATTATCTATTATGGCGTATTTTCCTGGATTACAATTCCAAGATTTATAATCTTTGGATTTATTGATGCAAGCCGGTTTATACCGGGAGTTGTGGCTCTGGCACTGAACAGCTCCGCGTATGTAGCGGAAATTTTCCGCGCCGGAATCCTGGCGGTGGACAGCGGACAGATGGAAGCTGCCCGTTCGCTTGGTCTTTCAGAGAAACAGAGTATGAAGCTTGTGGTTCTGCCGCAGGCAATAAAAAATGTTCTTCCTGCACTGGCCAATGAAGTCATTACTATGGTGAAGGAAAGTTCCGTCTGTATGGTCCTGGGGATGGCTGAAATTTTGTTTACAGCTCAGACCATTGGCGGAAGTACCATGATTACCATTGGACCATATATGGTTGCAGCATTTACTTATTTCCTGATTACATATCCTACCTCTAAGGTAATAGATCGAATCGAAAGGAGTATGCGCCGTGGTGACAAACGCTAAGACGATTATTTCCGTAAGAAATCTGGTAAAAACATATAACGGGGGAAAGGTGACTGCACTGAATCACTGCAGTATCGATGTGAAGCAGGGGCAGGTGATTGCCGTAATCGGACCTTCCGGTTCCGGCAAATCAACACTTCTGCGCAGTCTGAACCTGCTGGAAGAACCGACCTCCGGCCAGATATATTTTAATGATGTGGAACTGACATCCAAAAAAATTGATATTAATCTGCACCGTCAGAAGATGGGAATGGTATTCCAGCATTTCAATCTTTTCCCTCATAAGACGGTTATGCAGAACATTACCATGGCACCGGTTACTCTGAAGCTTATGACAGAAGAAGAGGCAGAAGAAAGGGCAAAAGTTCTGCTGAACCGTGTGGGGCTGCTGGATAAGGCAGATGAGTATCCAAACATGCTTTCCGGAGGACAGAAGCAGCGAATTGCAATCGTACGAGCTCTGGCCATGGATCCGGAAGTGATGCTCTTCGATGAACCAACTTCTGCACTGGACCCTGAAATGGTAGGGGAAGTGCTGGATGTTATGAAAGAACTGGCACATGAAGGGATGACCATGATTGTGGTAACACATGAAATGGGTTTTGCCAGAGAAGTTGCTGACGAAATAGTTTTCATGGCAGATGGAGAAATCATTGAACGTGGGGTGCCTGCAGAGATTCTGGATCATCCTCAGAATGAGCGTACACAGAACTTTATGGACAAAGTCCTCTAAAAGATGTTTGTTTAAAACAGCCTGGAATGGATGAATCCAGGCTGTTATTAAAAAAATAAAATTTTTCATAAAAAGGTGTTGACTTTTATAGCATGTTATGGTATTCTATAAAAGCTGTGAGTCAGCAATGCGTTCCAAGGTAGCTCAATGGTGGAGCACTCGGCTGTTAACCGATAGGCTGTGGGTTCGAGCCCCACCCTTGGAGCCAATTTTTTTTCGCAAAATTCCAAGCGCAAACGATGTCGCGGGGTGGAGCAGTTGGTAGCTCGTCGGGCTCATAACCCGAAGGTCGTAGGTTCAAGTCCTGCCCCCGCAACCAATGTTAAATCGTCTGAAATTGTCTGTTGACAATTCGGATTGATTCATATATA
>JAFYNS010000190.1 GCA_017556505.1 Bacillota bacterium
CCGACACTATGAGATAAAAAGAAAAACACGAAACAAACAACTAACAAAGAAAGGCAAGGTATATCTCATAAATGCCGACAGCGTTATTAACTTTTATATATAAAGCGCCGGGACGGAGGATTTTGTAAAGAGTGTAAAAAGGTTCCCTTGCCGAAAGCTTGAGGTAATGTGCCCCGCACCGGCTGCTTTATAAACTTGTTTCAGCAGTTCCCTGCTGTGATTATAAGATAACATATCAGGTATCCAATAAACTTCCCATCAAACGGATTTTGCCAAATAAAAAAAAGCCAAACCCTTCCGGATCTGGCCTTCTGTTCGTTACTTATTCACCTGTAATCGGCTTATGCCTTCTTTACGTATTCGGATTTCAGGCTCATGGCGCCGAAACCTGGGATGTTGCAGTCGATATTGTGTACACCATCATCGATCAGTCTGATGTTCTTCACCTTGGTTCCCTGCTTCAGGTCGCTGGACGCACCCTTAACCTTCAGGTCCTTGATGATGACAACGGTGTCACCGTTCTGCAAAATGTTTCCGTTGGCATCCTTCACCAGCGCTGCTTCTGCTTTCGCCTCTTCTTCTGCCTTGGACCATTCATAAGAACATTCCGGGCAAATCAGAAACGGACCGTCTTCATAAACATATTCGCCGCCGCACTTAGGGCATTTTGGCATATTTTCCATAGGGGTTTCCTCCTTGATATTCTTCGTCATAAATCAGTAATAAACATACCTGGGTATTGTACCATAGGGGCGTGGATGCTGACAACTGGTTTTTAGCCGAAAAAGGCCGCCTTTCGGCAGCCTTATGCCTAATATTTTGCCAGAAATTCAGCAGGTGTTACGATAGCCGGTTCGTTTAGACCAAGATCACAGATAATTCATGTGCCGTGATGGGAATAAAAGGGCTGAGATTAGCACATTGGTGTCTAACATAATACGCATGCTATTCCTCCTTGCGCAGCTCCTTTATCATCTTAACGACATCTTCTTCATCTTTCAAACCTGCACGTTCTGCTTCACCTGCAAAGGCAGCCTGTGCTTCTCTCAAAGCTTCCATGGTTGCATTTATCATAAGGACTTTATCCCCATCTTCCACGAACAGTACTTTATCACCTGTTTTCAGACCCATTTTTCGGCGGATTTCCGCAGGTATGGTGATCTGTCCCTTCGATGTTACTTTAGCCAGTTCCATCATGGCACCTCCTTTCTCATTTCTATGCAAGGTATTCCTTACATTCCTTACTCTCATTGTATTATACTTCACATGGATATGCAACTGTTTCATTTTAAAAATATTTAATAAGAGACCCGAAAAAAGGACGCAAAAGGACGAAAGAGGATGTTTTGCCAAATGACGCGGGGATACCGGTCCCTTATTATAAAATTACAAAGAAACAAACACACACCAGATGAAAAGGAGAACATATTATGGCTAAGTATTACAATCCGGGAAATGTTAACATTCAGGCAGCAATCGATTCTATTCTGGCAGAGGGCGGCGGCATGACCGAAAAGGAAAACTGGGACGGACGTCAGTATGCGCCTGGAATCACTCATGTTTCTGTGTACAGCAGAAAGACCGACTGGCATTTTTCATTTAATGTGGACGAAAGCGGTTACGTTACCGAAGTTCACAGCACCAGGAACGGCCGTCCGTTCTACGACTACGGCAATGGCAGATAGCCTCCAAAAAACAGTAAAAGGGAAGTCCATGCGGGCTTCCCTTTTTACGCTTTAGAAACTGCAGTACTTGGCCTGCACTTTTCCCTCTTCGATACCGATGCTCATGAATGCGAAGTCGCCCCGGTCGGAGAAGAATTCGCCGTGAAGTCTCACTTCTGCACCGCATTCCCTCGCGAAGTCAGCCAGGGTCTGCAGATCTTCCAGCAGGTCTTTGTCTTCGCCTTCCAGCAGGCCGAATTCTTCGTTGATCACAAAGCAAACGTCTGCCGTGCTGTCTTCGGAGCCTGCGTCAGCGGCTTCCACTGCTTCGATTTCTGCATCCATTTTCATGGTTTCCCATGTAGTTTCCAGGTCGTACGCCGCAGAGAAAGCATCAATTAAGTCGCCCAGCTTTTCGCGGTCTGCTTCATCCTCAAATGCTCCGCCTTCCCCATCGAATTCCATGCTCAGGCAGTAGCTGTACCAGCTCTGGTCTGCCGGGCCTTCCCCCTCTGCTGCCGCCTCAAACTGGTGCTTCTGGCCTTCACCGTGCTGGAAGCTGCAGCAGCATACCGGTTCTGCCGCGGTGTAGAACTCCGCATTCCGGTACCGTACCAGCTCCCCAAAATCCGCAGCGCCCATGTTTTGCAGGAAATCCTGCCAGAAAGCCGCGCCGTAGGATGTCTCGGATGCCACCTGCAGGCTGCAGTCCAGACGCAGTGCGATTGTTTTCGCTTCTTCCAGGCTGTTCACGACGATGGACACGTCTTCGTCATCGTCCCAGTGGCTGTAGTCTTCTTCCACCAGCTTCACCAGCGGATCGCCGTCTGCGGAGTCCATGAAGATGTAGCCGCACTCCTTGGTGCTCACTTCGTCGTCGGTATAGGCAATCTTTCCGTCTGCCTCCAGCTCCATGGAGTAAATCTGCATGCCGGACAGGCCGTCCATGCGGTCGAACTGACGGATGTAGTCAGCCAGCTTTACTGCTGCTGCCCGGGTCTTCTCGTTTTCGTTGTGAATAATCAGCTCTTCTCTGATGTCAATTTCGTAACTCATAATTTACTCCTCCTGCAAAATCTCTCCAAATGCCATCGCAGTCTGCTGCTGCTGTTCCATTAATGGAGCATAGGCCGTATGTTCCACCTTGCCGCTGGGATAAAAGATCAGTCCCGCTTCCGCTTCTCCGGCCGGTGCGAATACCAGTGTATCCTTGCCATGCTGACAGCTGTAGTCCGCTGCCGCAGAGCCAGCCACTGCCATGGCCTGCTCGCCGGCGTGATAATAGTCACTCACATAAAGTCCGCAGGCTGCCGCAAGTATGATGACCAGAATAATAATTCCGTACAGTATTTTCTATTTTAAAGTCATATCTTGTTTTCCTTAGAATCTAAAATGTCTTTTTATTATAGGATGTAGTTCTTCTGTTGTCAATGTGATTTAAAAGCCTGTCACTTCTGCAGTTTCAACCAAACATACTATTTTTTCGCAAAATAGTATGTAAAATTTACGGTTTTAGGATTGTTTTTTGCTTATATACGTAAAAACGGCTGAATTTCAGACTGAAATTACATACCTTTTATGAAAAAATCATCAAATTTGGATGAAAAGAACAGGTTTCGACAAATTTCGACGAAAGAAGAGTCCATTAAGTATAAAAAATCCCGGGCCTTTTCAGACCCGGGAATGAATAACTTACGTTATGCGCAGATATTTTGAAAATTACTCCACATCAACCCCGTACGCTGCCGCGTCGATGCCGAATTCAGCCGGCATGAAGCGTGGGCAAACGTTGTCGTAAGATGCGATTACGGATGCAGCCAGAGTGGTACCGATGTTCATGGCTTCTTCCATGTTCTTGCCGTAAGTCAGACCGATGGCTACGCCTGCACAGTAGGAATCCCCTGCACCGGTGGTGTCCTTAACCTGGACTTTGCGGGCTGGACAGAAGCCGGTATTGCCTTCCTTATCGGCGTAAACGGCACCGTCAGCGCCCAGAGTTACGATTAGGCAAGGATAGTTTGCTGCCTTCACCTTGCCAGGGAGAATTTCACGGATTTCTTCTACGGACTTGGATTCATAATCGTCAGCGAAGAGGATGCCTGCTTCCAGCTGGTTGCAGATAATGCAGTCGATGCTCTGCAGCAGATCGCGGCGCTGTGCTGCGATACCCATGTTGGATACGACTGCAGTAATCTTCTTTCCGTGCTTTTTCGCCAGGCTGATTACTTCCTTTACGACGTCCTTTTCGATGTCCACTTCCAGAACCACGGAGTCGCAGTTTGCAAAGATTTCATCGCCGTGCTTTTCCAGAACTTCCAGCAGAGGCAGCATGTTCGGACGCTTGGAGATGGAGCCTGCCAGGTCGCCCTGGTGGTCGAATACTGCCAGCCAGGTACCCATGCTGTCAGGTACGACAGGCATGTATTCTGTATTTACTTTGTGGTTGTTCAGCTTCTGTACTACAGCTGCACCCAGAGGGCCGTCGTCCACGATGCCCAGATAGGTCGGACGCAGTTCCACATTAGCGATGTCTTCTACTACGTTTCTGGCTACGCCGCCGTGTACGTAATCGATGCGGCCGATGTTTCTGCCGGTTGGCACGTACAGGTCATCGGGATAACCCTTAATATCTACGAATACTGCTCCTACTACTACGATTCCCTTTCTCATCGTCTGTCTCCTTCATAATTCGTCAAAATTCGACATGCCAGGGGGATTGCCCTCCCGGCGTTACATACAGTTAAAACATGCACAGCTGGTCGGTTTCCGGCAGTCCCTGGAATACTCCGTGGTTCCGGAGGCCGTCTACAGCAGTCTTATTCAGCTTACCTCGCTGAACCGCCTCTTCGATGGTGTCAAACGGCTTCTCGTCAAAGGCCGCAACGAAAGATTTTGCCGCG
Organism: Bacillota bacterium; assembly: GCA_017556505.1. Lineage (GTDB taxonomy): Bacteria > Bacillota > Clostridia > Peptostreptococcales > Anaerovoracaceae > RGIG7179. The sequence continues at coordinate 4,565 of JAFYNS010000190.1, forward strand.
GTTTCGCCGACGCCTTCCACTGCCACGAAAGGCAGCAGAACCTTGCCGTCTTCCACCCAGAATTTGGTGGCGTGGGACTTGCCCAGACGTGCCGGGGTGAATTCAAACCCACGGCTGTACATTTCATATATTACTTCGTATACCAGGATGTCGTCCTTTTCCTTCGGGGTCGCGTTATTGCCCTTGGCGTGGATGTCATCCATGGCTTCCAGCACGGCATCAGGCCCTTTCAGCGCCACTTCGGCGTTGAAGTTGGCCACCACGCTGGTAAAATGAGTTGCATAGAATTCCTGCGGGAAGTAAACCTTGTACCAGGCCATTCGGAAGGACATCATTACGTATGCCACCGCGTGGGCACGCGGGAACATGTACTGGATCTTGATACAGGAGTCGATGTACCACTGCGGTACGCCGTGCTCCTTCATGATGGCCAGCTGCTCGTCCTTCAGCGGACGGTTCTTTCGAACGTCTTCCATGATCTGGAATGAGGTCTTGTTTTCGATTCCTTTCAGAATCAGGTAGTTCATGATGTCGTCTCGAGTGGAGATTACTTCACGCATGGTGGCTGTACCGTCCCGGATATAGTCCTGGGCGTTGTTCAGCCATACGTCGGTACCGTGGGAGAAGCCGGACATTCGTACCAGATCCGCAAACTTGTCCGGTTTGATGTCGTCCAGCATGCCTCGTGTGAAGGAGGTACCGAATTCCGGAATCGCATAGGTACCGTGCTTGAAGCGGTAGTGCTCCGGATCTACGATTTTCAGGGCTTCGATGCCGTTGAAGATGGACAGAACCGTACGGTCTGTCAGGTCTACCTTCAGCGGGTCTACCCCGGTCATATCCTGCAGCTGACGGATCATGGACGGCACGTTGTGGCCCAGGATATCCAGCTTCAGCAGATTCTGGTCGATCTTATGATAGTCGAAGTGGGTGGTGATGATGTCGGAGTTTACGTCGTTGGCCGGATGCTGTACCGGACAAAACTCGTAAATCTCATGGTCATCGGGTACGATGATGATTCCCCCCGGATGCTGACCGGTGGTTCTTTTAACCCCGGTGCAGTGCTGTGTCAGACGGTCCGCTTCGAATTTATTGATGGGACGCTGACGTTCTTCGAAGAATTTCATTACGTATCCGTAGGCGGTCTTGTCTGCAACCGTACCTACGGTACCAGCCTTGAATACGTTCTTTTCACCGAAGATGGTGCCTACATATTTGTGGGCAACCGGCTGGTATTCCCCGGCGAAGTTCAGGTCGATATCGGGTTCCTTGTCCCCGTCGAAGCCCAGGAAGGTTGCGAACGGGATGGTGAAGCCGTCACGAATCAGTGGTGTGCCGCAGTCCGGACAGTCCTTTTCCGGCATGTCGATACCGCAGTCGTAAAGGTTCATGTCCCCCCACTCCAGATAATGGCAGTTCGGACACACATAGTGCGGTTCCAGCGGATTTACTTCCGTGATCCCTGCCATGGTTGCCGCAAGAGAGGAACCTACGGAACCTCGGGAACCTACCAGGTAGCCGTCCTCATTAGACTTGTGCACCAGCATCTGGGCGGATACGTACATCACGGCGTATCCGTTGTTGATGATGGAACTCAGTTCCTTTTCCAAACGTTCCCCGATACGGTCCGGCAAAGGCTCGCCGTACATGGCATGTGCCTTGTCCATACAGGTCTTACGCAGGGTTTCCTCTGCTCCGTCAATCTTCGGCGGGAACTTACCCTTTGGAACCGGCAAAATATCTCCATCACACATGTCTGCGATGGCGTTGGTATTATCGATAACTACCTTTCTGGCCGTTTCTTCGCCCAGGTAGCTGAACTCTTCCAGCATTTCGTCGGTGGTTCTCAGGTAGAGGCCGGTGCCGTTTTCGGCATCCTTAAAGCCCTGACCTGCCATGAGAATATTTCGGTAAATTGCCGCTGTTTCATCCTGGTAGTGAGCGTCGGTGGTTGCTACCACCAGCTTTCCCAGCTTATCTGCCAGGGCCACGATCCGACGGTTGATGTCTTTCAGTTCGTCGTAGCTGGAAACCAGACCCTTTTCCAGCATGAACCGGTTGTTAATCAGCGGCTGAATTTCCAGGTAGTCATATCGGCTCGCAATTCTCTCCACTTCTTCATCGGGCAGCTTGTTCAGAATAGCCTGGTATACTTCACCGGCTTCGCATGCTCCGCCGATAATCAGGCCTTCTCTGTTGGCTTCCAGTACGGACCACGGAATACGCGGCCTCTTATAGAAGTAATCCAGGTGGGAGAAGGATACCAGCTTGTAGATATTCTTCAGACCTTCCTGGGTTGCTGCCATCAGAATGATGTGGTTGGTGCCTTTGCGCTTATAGTCAATGCTGCCGTCTTCTCGAATGCAGTCGCTGTCGTCGAAAACGTAGCCTTCCATTCCGTAAAGAATCTTAATCGGACGTCCCTTTCCGGCCTGTTTCTTGGCTTCCTTGGCCGCATCCGGGAAGGCCTGTACCACACCGTGGTCGGTGATGGCAACTGCAGGATGTCCCCAGGCTGCTGCCTTGCCCACGATGTCGGATACTTCGTTGAGGCCGTCCATCATGCTCATTTTGGTGTGAG
>JAFYNS010000191.1 GCA_017556505.1 Bacillota bacterium
CCGTGGAAAGCACCTGCCATGAATGGATTGTCTTCCGGTGCATTGCAGAATACTACCAACTTGGCAGCACCGATACACTGGCGGTCTTTGGTCAGTTCCGCAGCTTCGCGCACTGCATTCCCCATCATTTTTACAGCATCCATGATGATGCCGGCCTTGGTGGAGCCGATGTTTACGGAAGAGCATACGAAATCGGTTTCCGCCAGAGCTCTTGGAATTGCCTGAATCAGAGCTTCGTCACCTGCACTGAAACCTTTGTGAACCAGGGCAGAAAAACCGCCGATGAAGTTTACACCTACATCCTTAGCTACGCGGTCCAAAGTCTTCGCATACTTTACAGGGTCACCGCCGCTGGCAGCTACCAGCATGGCAATCGGTGTTACGCTGATTCGTTTATTTACGATAGGAATACCGTACTTCTGTTCGATGAATTCACCGGTCTTAACCAGGTCCTTGGCCTTGCTGTAAATCTTGTTATAGACCTTTTCGCAGGACTTGTCGATGTCGCTGTCGCAGCAGTCCAGAAGGGAAATGCCCATGGTGATGGTACGAATGTCCAGGTTTTCTTCCTGGATCATGGTTATGGTTTCTAAGATATCATTTAAATTAATCATGGTACAGACACCTCCCGCTTAAATTCTGTGCATGGAGTTGAAAATATCTTCGTGCATTACATGAACCTGCATTTCAGGAACTGCTGCAGCGATGTAGTCGCGCAGTTCACTTACCTGGCATGTCATCTTATCGATGTCGATGACCATTACCATGGCAAAATAGGTGTCCAGAACGGACTGGGTTACGTCAGAAACGTTTGCGTTCTTGTCTGCACATGCGGTTGCTACTTTAGCAAGAATACCGACCATGTCTTTTCCGATTACGGTTACTACTGCTTTCATTTCAAAATCTCCTTTATTGAATATTTATATGCGGGGCCCAGGTCCACTGCCCGGTACTCGCCTTCAGCCAGCGCCATGCCGGCCTGTTTATCAGTAACGTATTCTATATTCAGCCCAGGGTATTTCTGAGCAAAATATTCTTTATTGGCTCCCTTATGTCCGAAAAGATTATTCCGGTCTTTTTCGGTGCTGATGAAGCGGCAGACAGGGCAGAACTGCCACAGGTCTCTGTGGGAATTGCGGATTCCCGGATAGAGGCTGTTTACCTGCTCCTCCAGCATTTCCCGGGCAATCTCGCATTCAACCAGCTGACGGAAGGCAGGATGGAAGGTGTTTGCCGCTCCGCCGGAAGCGGAGTCTGTCATGATATCGCTGGATTTCAGTCCGACGCGGATGATATTGATTCCTGCACCGTGGAGGATCTTATACATCTCCTTCGTTCTGCGTACGGCATCTGCTTCGGTCATCGGTGCGTAGGAGCCGGTACAGTACATCTCATAAAGCTCTGTTTCCGGAAGCACCACTGTAGGGTAGAGGCGGGCAACCTGCGGTCCAATCTTAACCGTTTCATTCGCAGAGTAAATCTCTGCTTCCAGGCTGGAGCCGGGAAGCCCAACCATCAGCTGAATGCCGAGAGTGAAGCCATAGTCTTTTATCATTTCTGCTGCCCGGTATACGGCGTCTGCGTCGTGACCGCGGCCTGCTGCCTGAAGAACCTGGTCATCTAGTGACTGCACGCCAAGCTCGATTACATCTACACTGTACTTTTTCAGGTTGTCCAGGATTTCCCGGTTAATATAGTCAGGGCGGGTGGACAGGTGAATCTGATGAATCCGTCCCGCATCCTTGTATTCTTTGGCCAGCGCCAGAAAGGCGGATTGTTCTTCCATGGGTATTCCGGTAAAAGATCCGCCGAAAAAGGCTGCTTCTATCGTTTCCACACCTTTAAGGGTGGTGAG
>JAFYNS010000192.1 GCA_017556505.1 Bacillota bacterium
TCCAACTTTTCCCCCGTTATATCGGACGCTGACGTCCTGATTGGTTACAGGGCCGATGAAGTATACTTTGCTTTGATTGAGGAATTCTTTAACAACAATATTTCCCTCAGGCAGCTTGCTTCCGTATTCAACGATATGAATGCAGGCCGCCAGGTTGTGCTCCTGAGCAAAAAGGCACGGGACAGTCTGACCTTCAAAGGCTACGAAACCGCAGACAGTCTCAAATATTATTACAGCAGAGAGAAACGGAATGAGTCAGTGCTGATGGATTTTGCGGAGAGACAGAAGGTCTCCCCTGCCCCACCGAACGACATCTATATCTACGACATCATCAGAGAGGTAATGCGAAATGATGACCCACGCATACAATCCAATTTATCTGAATAAGGCATCCTCTGCCATCGGTATCATGGTTCACGATGCGGTCAATGAGTTCGGCTGTGTCGGTTCTGAATTTCTTTACAGGTTCGCCTGCTCACAGGCGGCAGCAGAAATGGAAGCCGGCAACCCACGTTATCTGATGGGACGCAGCGGACTGGAACTTTATCTGGAAGTGGAAGAACAGACCAGAGGACGGCAGATTATTACACCGCCAGTTGACTGCAGCCTGAAGTCGAAAGAATACCGTGCTGGCTGGCTGCTGGCACAGTATCAGTGGTATTCCTGCCGTACCTTCCGTGACATTCTTACGGCTGTAACTTTCGATGAACTTGCAGACCTCTCCCCTGCCCTGCCGGGCACTGACCTTAAAAATATTTTCGACAAAATAGATGAAAAATTTATTTCTGAAGAAAGCCGTCTGAAACGGATCCGCAGAGGCTGCGGCATGACACAGGAGGAGCTTTCCGACCTGTCCACCGTACCGCTCAGTACCATCCGCGCCTACGAACGGAAGGCCAAGGACATAAAAAAAGCCCAGGCAGATATTCTGCTCAGGCTTTCCAGTGTTTTAAAATGTAATATGCAGGATCTTTTAGCATAACGAAAAGGGGCTGTCGCACAGTGAATGAACTGCTACGCTGTCAAATGCACGCCGAAGTGATTCGCTTCATATGTTTGGCGTACCCTCGCGGCAGGAATAGCGCGGGGACGTACAAACTTTGTGCCTGTTTGTACGCCATTTGGGTGTTCGAAGAGAAATTGGCGTATTGCATCGGTGACAAACGTCAAAAAAACTGAGCAAAACATCTACTCATGCCACTGTTCCTACGCCGAATGTACTTCAGGATGCAGATTGGCGTATATGGAATACGCCGATTTTGCCAAAAGCACTTGTTTGGCATGAAGTCTGAATTCCAGGAGTCCAGGTCCCTCAGGGATGCATTGCCGCAGCAGTGACGCAGCAATGCCTCAGCAGTTCAGGCCCGGCGGCTCCGCAGGTCCCGCGGCGGCACGTTTCTATTTCCGATATGATTTATTTCTCAGAAGCCAGCTGCTTCACGGTTCTGTAAACTACTTCTACGCCCTTCTGCAGGTCTTCGTAGTCGGTCCATTCTTCCGGAACGTGGCTTCGACCGTCTTTGCTTGGTACGAAGACCATGGCAGCACCGCAGATGGAACCCATGATCATGGCATCGTGACCTGCACCGGACAGCATGTCTGTATAGGTGATCCCCGCTTCATCAGCAGACTGACGGAGCACATCCTTAATTTCCGGCTGCATCGGCAGTTCGCTTGCGAATACCATTTCTTCCATATCGTAGGATAAGCCGGCATATTCTTCGCAGCTCTTATCTAAAGACGCACGTACCACTTCCAGCACCTTGTCCACGTTAGCCAGAGTCTTGCTTCGGCAGTCAATCTGGAAGAAGGTTTCCTTGGCTACGATGTTGAATGCACCCGGTACGGTTTCCAGGCGTCCGCAGGTCATTACGGTGCCTTCACCCAGAGCGATGGCCTTTTCGGTACCTGCTGTGATGGCCTTGGCAGCAGCCAGCATGGTGTCTGCACGCATATGCATAGGAGTGTTGCCTGCATGGTCGGAACGGCCGTGAACATGCACATTGAGCACTCTCAGACCTACGATGGCATCTACAATACCAATATCGATCTTATTCTTTTCCAGCAGCGGTCCCTGTTCGATGTGAAGCTCGATGAACTTGCCGATTTCGCCCGGCTTTCTCTGAGCTTCTGCTGCTTTTGCAGGATCCAGGCCGTATTCTCTCATGGCTTCCGCCACAGAGATGCCGTCCCAGTCGCGGTTGTTTTCGATTTCACCCGGTTTCAGCTGACCGCAGATGGCACGGCTTCCAAAGAGACCTGAGCCAAATCTTGCGCCTTCTTCTTCCGGAAGTGCCACAAATTCGATCGGAACTTCCGGTACAAAACCTTCATCATGAAGGGTTCTGGCAGTTTCCAGGGCTGCAGTAACTCCTGCAGGGCCGTCGAAACGTCCGCCTGTCTTTACGGTGTCAAAATGGCTTCCTGTCATGATAACCGGTGCATTAGGGTTCTTGCCTTCCATGCGGCCGATAATGATGCCTACAGCGTCTTCACGGACGTCCAGTCCAGCTGCCTTCATTTCAGCCACGATGTAGTCTCTCGCACCTGCGAATTCCTTCGTATAAGTGAAACGGGTGCATCCGATTCCTTCTACACAGGTAAATTTGGCCAATTCTTCGATGTCTCTCTGAATTCTGTCTAATCTTGTCTTCAGCATGTTTGCTTCCTCCAGGTTTATAATTTTACTTTATTTTCAGCGTACGCAGGTACGCCTTCTGTTCTTCGGTAATGCGGTAGCTTTCGATGGCCTTCTGAATGGCCTTATTGTGGGTCCACTTATCCAGTGCCGGTCTTCCATCCCCTCCCGGCTCCGCAAAATATCCTATCACAGAATCCCACTGTTTCACCAGGGCAGTAGCGAAATACCAGGCAATCATCATGTTGACGTAGTATTCCTCAGACTTGACCGATGCCACCATGGCAGGATATTTTGCCTCGAAAGCATCGTCCAGATAAAAGTCCATGAGCATTTTCATGCCGAAACGGACGGTATATGGATGGTCAGAGGACAGCCAGGTCTCTATGTACGGGAGCAGTTGACTGCGATGTTTTGCAAAGATTTTCGGCACCAGCATGTCGCAGGTAGACCAGTTGTCCATATAGGGCAGGAAATCGGTGAGCTGCTTAATACATGTTTCGAAGTCCCTGCAGCCCGCAATGAGGCATCCGTGTACGTTGTTTTCTTCATAATACAGATGCGGCAGGCTGCCCATGAATTCACGGACCAGTTCCGGCTGTCGGCTGATTTCCTTTACCAGAGACCGAAGCGCCGGCATACGTACACCGATGACTGTGCTGCGGTCCACAGTAGGCATCAGTGCTCCGTGAAAATCTCTGTATTTCATGTCCTGCAGGGCCAGGAGACTCTGCCGGATTTCATTTACAGCATAGTTCATATCGTTCTCCCCCTTTAGAACAACAGCAGGTCATAGAAGAAACTGCTTACAGGTCCGATTACCATGTCGGTAATGTCGAAGAGAATCAGCAGCATGAGAACTGCGAAACCATGACGGTAGTACTTCCAGTACCAGTCGTATTTTTCCAGATTGAAAATCTGAGTCAGGATGCCGAAACCGTCCAGCGGAGGCACCGGAAGCAGATTAAATGCCATGAGAACCAGGTTAATCATAAACAGATAAACCAGAATATCCAGCAGCACACTTCCGATACCCACATAGAAAGTCTCTGTCATATGATTCAGCATAGCCTTGATTACAAAGGATGTAACAACTGCCAGCAGCAGATTGGTCACAACACCTGCGATGGAAACCAGGAATTCGTCACGGCGGCGGTGCTTATAGTACCGCGGATCGATCTGCACCGGTTCCCCCCAGCCGAAGCCAAAAAGAAGCAGTGTTACGAAACCAACAGGATCGATATGGTGTGTCGGATTCAGTGACAGACGGCCCTGAAGCTTTGGTGTCGGGTCTCCCAGCCAGTATGACATATATCCGTGAGCAGCTTCATGGAAGGTCAGCGCAATAATAATGCCGGGCAGGCTGACCAGTGTATCATAAATCCAGTCGCTGATGCTCATACCAGATGTCATGCGGTTTGCCAGCATGACTGCCAGAATGATAAGAATCGCAGGATTCACATTTCGAAACATTCTTTTCATAATTTAATTCTGTTACCCCTCTTTCAAAATTAATAAATGATATCGTATAATTCTATCACATTTCACAGCCTTTTGAAATATATATATCGTAAAAGACATATGGAGATTTCCAGAAGAAAGGTGGTTTTTCATGAATACATCCCTGGTTTGTATTGATGTTTACACAGTCAGTGAAGGCGATACACTTTATACCATCGCTGAAAAATATGACCTGCCGGTCAGTCTGCTCATGAGGGTCAACTGCATCGACAACCCTTACAACCTGCAGATCGGCACCCGGCTCTGCATCCCCGGAACGGAAGATCAGCTTCCAAAACCTCCGCAGCAGTGCATGATGAAACATACTGTCGTGGCCGGTGATACGCTTTACTTAATTGCGAAAAAACACTCCATCCGGCTGGACGCACTCATGCGCGCCAATCCGACCATGGATCCATACAACCTGATGATCGGAACGGAACTGTGTATTCCGGGTTGATTCGTTTCTTCCTTGACGCAGGAAGAAGAAAACGGTAATATATTAACAGAAATTTAACTTCCGAAAAAATGCTATGAGGTACTTATGTTAAGAAAACGCGTTTATACAATTATTCAGGTTGGGAATCTCAATGATATTCCCAGCCGTACCTATGATATTGTACTGATGATTGCTGTATTGCTGAACCTGTTCATCGCAATTTTCGAAACATTCCCCCAGTCGGCGGCTCATCTTCCGCTGCTGAATGTTCTGGAAGCAGCAACAGTACTGTTCTTTACCGTCGATTACGGTCTGCGGATATGGACTGCAGACTACTACTATGAACACCTCTGTTTACCTGCAGCGAAAGCCCGGCTGAAATTCATCTTCTCATGGGTTGGACTGGTAGATTTTCTGTCCTGTATTCCGTATTTCCTGCCGATGGGCGGCGGTGTGTTCCGGCTCTTCCGGATTATCCGAATTCTGCGGATCTTCCGGATTCATAATTACGCGGACCCGCTTCACGTTATTGCAAATGTTCTAATTAAGAAAAAAGGGCAGCTGCTGTCCTCTTCTTTCATCGTGCTGATTCTCATGACTGCTGCATCTCTGCTCATGTACAGTCTGGAACATGAAGCACAGCCTGAGGCCTTCGCCAATGCATTCTCCGGGTTCTGGTGGGCTGCCAATACCCTGCTGACCGTAGGTTACGGTGATGTGGTGCCAATCACCCTTGCCGGTAAAATCTGCGGTGTTATCCTTACCTTCCTAGGTGTAGGTATGGTGGCCATTCCTACCGGTATTTTATCCGCCGGCTTCATGGAACAGGTTTCCAGCCTGAAGCGGAGTCAGGATCTGGCTGAAATCAAGCACATCCTGACTCTGGCGGAAGCCAACGCACAGGCACGTTACGAAGAACAGAAAGAGTCCATCATTACCAGCAGTAACTTCAAGGGAAACTGCAGTCCTTCCGTTCTGCAGACGGACACTCTGGAGGAACCTTATCATTTCTGTCCATACTGTGGCCACCAGCTGACGAAATAACTCCGGTATACAAAAGAACCTGTCCACCGGACAGGTTCTTATTTTATGTTTATGACGTTTTATTTGCAGTTTGTCAGCCGGCTTACCTTACCTGAGGTGAACTGCTTCTTCGTTTCCAGAGACTTCAGTTCCAGGCTCATGTCGAAGTCAAAATCTTCTTCTTCAAAACCAGAGTTTTTCAGACATGTCAGCACGATTTTCTTCGTCAGCCATGGGTTCAGTACCAGGATTGGTCCCAGGGTGTTGGTAAAGATGGAATTTACCTTTATGGAGCCTTCATTGCGGTCCTTGCCGGTATTACCGAAACCATACATCAGCTGACCGAAGGGCTCTTCTCTGCTTTCCACATCCATCATCTGAATCTGAGATCCGAAGATTTCAAACTCTTCCCCTCCAAACTGTGCCATGTAGTTCAGGTCGTCACCGTAAACCAGTCTTCTTTCATTGAAGTCACAGTCGATCAGCCCCAGACCTTCCACGGTGCTGCCGTCTTCTCTCTTCGTAATACCGCCGAAGATACACTGGCTTGTCCCTGTTACCAGCAGGACTCTTCCTGCTTTCACGAAAGCTTCAAACTGAGCCTTATAAGGCTTCAGCCATTCCACCACCGCATTAAAAGAAGCAATTTCACCCGGAGGGCAGAAGATGAAATCATAGTTCATCGGATCAAAACCTTCTGTATTGAAGTCGATACGGTCGATGACTGCCTCCGCACCGGCGAATTTTGCCACGCGTTCCAGAGCCAGCAGGTTTCCGCGCTCACCGTGGATATACAGAATGTCAGGGAACAGCCATGCTGCTCTGATTGTCTTATTCATTTCAGCCATGTTATTCCGCCTCCTTCAGTTTCAGTTTCTTCTGCATATGCTCATAAGTATGCAGCCATGTGATCATGTAAATGTTGTCGGTTTCTGCCTTGTCAATTTCCGCGAAAATCTGATCCACATCTTCGCTGTCGATGATAACAATCTTTTCAGGATCTACGCCTTCGTAAATCAGGCGGTTGGCAGTGTCGTAGCAGACGCGTTCAGAGAAGCAGAAGTATTTTTCCACATCCCCTGCTGCCAGCTGGCTGAAATCACAGTCGAAAGCATAGAAGGTGTTGGTGTAGTTCGGAATCATGTCCACCAGAGGACAGAGTCCCAGGCATACCATCTTCTTTTCCTTATCGCCTGCCATGATGTTGATGCAGGTCTGGAGAGTTTCCGGATTTTCCTGCTTGATTCTCATGTACTTGATGGTCTTATCCTTGTACTTCAGGATTTCGAAACGGCCGCCCACGTTCTTGAAGCTTCCGAAGGCTTTCGCTGCGTCTGCAGGTTCGATTCCTGCAAATTCCTTCGCCACAGCTACTGCTGCTGCGTAGTTATACAGCATGTACGGAATGTTGTAAGGCATGTTGAATTCCACGCCTTCTGCAGTAAACTTGCGTCCTGCAAAATCCACATCGCGAACTACATAGTCCGCCTCAGGGTTGCTCTTATTGCCGCAGTGTGTGCAGAGGAACGGACCTACACCATCGTTGTTGTAATGATCAAAGACAATCTTGTGATGGCATACAGGACAGGCCATGGTAGGGAATCCTTCCTGCTTCACAAAAGAGTCTGCGTGCTTTTCCACACCGTAGGTAATCACATTGGAAGTCACCTTGTCGAAAGACTTGGCTCTTGGCTCTTCGTTATTCAGGAAGAGGCGCATGCCCTCCTTCTTCATAACCGGTGCCACCTTGCGGTAGATGAAGTCCGGGTCACCGTTACGCTGAACCTGGTCCTTCTGCAGGTTTGTTACCAGCAGGTTCTTCGCAGGCAGCTGTGCGTGAATAATCGGCAGAAAACGTTCATCGGTTTCGAAGATGAAGTAATCTGCTTTCACACGGCCAAGCAGGCTGGAACTCTTCAGCAGTGCAGTCGCAACACCAGCCAGCAGGTTAGCCCCTTCCAGATTGGAAATTACGGTCTTCCCATTGGTCTTCAGAATATGGTTAATCAGGTTGTTGGAAGTGGACTTGCCGTTGGTACCTGTGATGAACAGTACCTTTTCCGGGTCAATTCCCTTAAAGTGGGCCACCATCTGCTTATCTATGAGAAGTGCCTTCTCACCGGAGAAGTTGGATCCACGTGTCTTATCGATAATGTTGATCAGGAAGTTGATAGCCTTCCCGAACCAGAGTGCCAGTAAAAATTTCATTTGCTCCTCCTTGAATTTAAAACTAAATTTTATTATATCATACTTTCTTCCTTAATTCCATAATGAATCCAAGTATACACAAAACTGCCCAGAAAGAAAAGACAAGTTTCAGAACTTCCGTAAGCATTTCCGGATCTGTCTCACTGAGTCTGGCCTGTCCCAGGAGGAAAGAGGAAGCCAGAGAGGCAGATGCAACTCCTATACTGTTTCCCAGAGACCGAACAGTGGAAATCAGTGCAGATGCCAGGTTCATCCGCTCTTTTCCTGATGCAGACATAATTTCCATGGTGTTTGGTGCCGTAAACAGGGCACTGAAAAAGCCTGCTGCTCCCAGTCCCGCACAGATTGCCCACATTGACCACTGCCCGTTTATCCTGCTGAACCACAACGCTGCTCCTCCGCTCCCCAAAATCCCCACTGCAGCCAGTATCCGCACACTGACACCGGTCCGCATCATCACTTTTCCAACTCCCACAGAGGTGACTGCCTGCACAGCCGGGGAAAGAATCAGCAGCAGGCCTGCCTTCTGTGGAGAAAATCCCATCCCTATCTGCAGATACAGTGAAAGCAGATAATTTATTACAAAATTCACACCGCAGCTGATCATGGAGGATATGCAGTGAATCCCCAGAGCAGACCGTCTCCTGAGCTGTTTCAGCGGCAGAAGCGGTCTTTCTGCCCGCTTTTCTCTGGCTGCATACAGAACAATCAATATTAAACCAGCAGCCACCGCAATCCATCCCCACCAGCCTGCCGAAATCAGCTGAAGTCCTGCAGTAAACGACGCTGCCGCTGCGGCATAAAGAATAAGGCTGCTGCCGGAAGGAGATGTTTTGCCGGGTGCAGGAAAGCCGGGTTTCTCCGTACTGCCGTGCTTCAGAACCATTAGAGAACCGGAAAAAGCCACGGCAGAAATCACTGCCGCAGCTGCAAAGATCATTCGCCATCCCAGATATTGATTCAGAATTCCCCCTGCCGCCGGTCCCGATGCCAGCCCCAGATACATGGCTGCGGAAGAATACCCCAGAAGCTTTGCACGGAGGTTTTCACCCGCTCCTTTGATCAGAACCCACATTCCGGTGCTGTAAATCATAGCCGTTCCGATTCCCTGCAGAGCACGGACACCAAGAAGCAGACCCATGGAAGAAATAAAAATTCCTCCGACAGATGCAGCTGTGAAAATACCCAGTCCTCCTGCCAGAATTTTTTTCGGATTGGTCTGTTCGGCCCATCTCCCAAAAGGTAACGGCAATGCAGTGCAGGTAACCATGTAGGCAGTGACAATCCACCCTGACTGAGATGCTCCTGCCTGAAATTCGCCGGCAATAGATGGAATAGCCGGATTCAGGGCACTTCCCATAAATGCTACGAGAAAGGTGCCCAGTAATATAACTCCCTGTTCCAGTCTTTTTTTCATGGGAGTAGTATATGTCTGTATCAGAGAATGATGCAGATAAAGTAATCTTTTCCTTCATCACTGATCCGCTGAAGGGATCGCTGTACTTTTCCCCGGAGCTGCTGCGGCATGTGGTTTACCTTACTTTCCATCTGCTCGGTGACCATTTCTTTCAGAGATTTCCCAAAGAGATTGGTTTCCCAGATATCTGTCTCTTCATTTCCAAACTGTTCAGTCAGGTAATTGGCCAGATCTTCTGACTGACTTTCCGTTCCTACTACAGGAGAAACTTCCGTGGTAATATTGGTTCGGATGATATGAAGACAAGGTGCTGTGGCAGTCATACGAACGCCATACTTATTGCCCTGACGGAAAACCTCCGGTTTTTCCAGAACCATGTCTGACAGTTTCGGTGCCACGATTCCGTAGTCTGCAGCTTCAGCCTGCTGCAGTGCCCCCCGGATATTATCATAGGCCATTTTCGCGCCGGCATATTCACGAAGAAGGAGAAACATCTGGCTGTCGTTTTCCACAGGTGCTCCCATCAGTTCTTCTACCACGTTATAATACAGACCGCTGTCCAGAACCGGTTCCAGAACCACGATACCCTCACCCAGGTCTGTTTTTACAATCCGGACTTCTTTCACAATTTTTCCGTCTGCAATCATGGTGCAGGTTTCCATGATATCACCCAGAGTTTCAAAATGATTCATCCAGTTACGTACACTTCCGATGATACTTTCTTTAATCCAGTGGCTTGCAGGCAGTGCATCCA
>JAFYNS010000193.1 GCA_017556505.1 Bacillota bacterium
AGAGGAGGATAAAAAATAATGTACGCAGTAATCGAAGCTGGTGGCAAGCAGTACAGAGTACAGGAAGGCGATGTCATCACTGTAGAAAAAATCAAGGCTGAAGTTGGCGAAGCAGTAACTTTCAACACTTTACTGATCAGCGCTGAAGGCGAAGTTAAGGTGGGTGCTCCTTACCTGAACGAAGTTGTAACCGGTACCGTTGTAGAACACGGCAAGGGTGAAAAGGTTATCATCTTCAAGTATAAGGCTAAGAAGGACTACAGAAAGAAGCAGGGTCACAGACAGCCATACACAATGGTTAAGATCGAAGCTTTAGGTGGTGCAGCTCCTAAGAAGGAAGCTGAAGTTGCAGAAGGTAAGAAGGTTTCCGCTTCCATGAAGAAGGACGAACTGATTGCTTTCGCAAAGGAAAATAACATTGAAATCGATGAAAAGGCTACTAAGGCAGTTATCATCGAAGCAATCGAAGCAGCATTATAATTCACTGAATAGTTAGGAGGTAACACTATGGCAAGTAAGAAAGGTGTAGGTAGCTCTAAGAACGGTCGTGATTCCGAGTCCAAGCGTCTTGGACTGAAGGCTGGCGACGGTCAGTTCGTTACCGCAGGCAGCATTCTGGTTAGACAGAGAGGAACCAAGCTTCACCCTGGTAACAACGTTGGTATCGGTGGCGATGATACTTTATTCGCTATGATCGATGGCGCTGTTAAGTTCGAAAGAAAAGACAAGACCAGAAAGCAGGTTTCCGTTTATCCTAAGGAAGCTTAATTAGAGTGATTAGACCCTGTAGACGTATGTTCACAGGGTCTTTTTGTACGAGCAGTTAATTTGGTACCCGGTATGGTTTCAGCCGTACAACGGGAACCGTGTCTATAGAGGAGGTTCTGAAAATGTTTGTAGATAGAGCCAAAATTTTTATCAAGTCCGGTAAGGGCGGCGATGGTGCTGTAACATTCCGTCGTGAACCTTTCGTACCGGAAGGCGGTCCTGATGGCGGTGACGGCGGAAGAGGCGGAGACGTTATTTTCCAGGCTGACAGAAACCTGAGAACCCTGATGGACTTTAAGTTCAAGAGAAAATATGAAGCGGAAGACGGCCAGAACGGTATGAAGAAGAAGCGTTTTGGCAAGTCCGGTGAAAATCTTATTATCAAGGTTCCTGTAGGTACCATGGTAATCGATGAAGAAACCGGTCATCTGATGAAGGACCTGGTTGAAGATGGTGATTCTTTCGTAGCAGCGAAGGGCGGACGAGGCGGCCGCGGTAACGTTCACTTTAAGAACTCCGTACGTCAGGCTCCAAACTTTGCGGAAGCGGGCGGTGCATGCAAGGAACGTACTGTAATTCTGGAAATGAAGCTGATTGCAGACGTTGGTCTGGTTGGTTTCCCAAATGTTGGTAAGTCTTCTCTGCTGTCCATTGCAACCAGCGCTCAGCCTAAGATTGCAAATTACCACTTCACTACCATCGACCCGAACCTGGGTGTGGTACAGCTCCATGACACAAGCTTTGTTATGGCTGACATTGCAGGTATTATCGAAGGTGCCAGCGAAGGTCTTGGCCTGGGCTTCAAGTTCCTGAAGCACATTGAACGTACCAAGGTTCTGATTCATGTTGTTGACGTATCCGGCTGCGAAGGCCGTGATCCGAAGGAAGACTTCGACAAGATCAACAGAGAGCTGGAGGCATACAGCCCTAGAATCATGAAGAAGCCGCAGATTGTAGCAGCCAACAAGATTGACCAGATCGACGAAGAAGATCCGATGTACATCGAATTCAAGGAATATGTGGAAAGCAAGGGATACAAGGTATTCCCAATGTCCGCTCCTCTGGATCTGGGTGTAACTGAAGTTCTGAACGCAGCACTGCTGGAACTGAAGCGTGTGGAAGAAAATCCGGTGGAAGAAGAGGATGAACTGGAAATGTTCGACTTCGAAGCAGACAATGCACTGGATCCGGACTACAGAGAAATCTACGTGGATTACGACGAAGAAGACGGCGTATTCGTTCTGGAAGGCAAGCAGCTGACCAAGATCTTCAACTCCACAAACTTCAACGATATGGGTTCTCTGAGATATCTGTACAAGTATATCGAAAAGAACGGTGCAATCGAACAGATGAAGGAAATGGGTCTGGAAGAAGGCGATATCATCCGTATCAAGAATTACGAACTGGAATACTGGGACGAATTCTAATACTTTATACGAGTCAAATGCAGGATGCAGCATGTGCTGTGTCCTGTTTTTTGTCATGTAAGAACCTGCAGTACATAAAATAGAATACTGGAGGTGAATCCATGACAAGAAAAAGTTTGATCATACAAGCAGCAGTCTGCCTGCTGATTTTTGCGGTTGTGCAGAGCGGAATTCATACGAAAGAAGGTAAGCTGGGAGATTTCCTGAGCCGTATAGCGGAAGTTGTAAACGAAAACTATACACTGGCTGAACTGCTGGAGCTTGGTGAGTCTGCGGAAGAAGCCATGGTTATGGCGCCGGGACTGATCGGAGATACTTTGATGAGTGCAAGTGAGCTGGGAACCTACGGAACTCCCATGGATGAAGACAGCGATGATGTTATAAAAAATGTGTATGCAAGTGCCGGGGGTAAGGTGGTGAAGTCAGGGGTCAGCAGCAGTCTTGGGCTCTATGTGATGATTGAGCACCCCGGCAAAATCTCCACATACGGGAATCTTTCCAATATCCGGGTTGTAACCGGCGAGCGTGTCACAAAGGGTGATATTCTGGGAACTTATGACAGCACGCAGGATGCCGATTTCTATTACGCACTGGAAGATAAAAGTGGAAATTCTGCGTGATATGTGGTAAAATAACAGTGCCGGCGTGCGTTTGTCAATTTAAAGTGACTTCTGGCAGCCGGAACTTTTATGTATAAAGGAAACGAAGGTATGGTTCACAGAATTTCCGAAAAGGAAGTGGAACGTCTTTATGAAGAATTTCATACACCGGAACATGTTATTGCACACTGCAGAGAAGTGACGAGAGTTGCCTGCGGTATCGCGGAGCATCTGAACCTTCACGGTTACCATCTGGATGTGGATCTGGTCAGAGGGGCAGGGCTTGCTCATGATGTGGCCAGAACCAGTGAGGAGCACTGGAACGTGGGTGCAGATATTTTGCAGGGACTGGGATATGATTCGGAAGCCGAAATCGTCCGAAATCACATGTTTTACAACTTTAACTGCATTGATTGCCTATGCGAAACCGATATGGTCTGCCTCGGCGACAGGCTGGTGAAGGAACATGATTATGTGGGTGTGGATGAACGGTTCCAGTATATTATGGACAAAGCTCCGGACCGTCCGGGTATCATCGAGCACCTGATGCAGCGGAGAGAAGAGATGCGCCATCTGCTGAACCAGATCGAAGATATTATTGGCATCACCATGGATGCTTTATTTCAAACAGGAGAAAAATAGAATGAATTACACTGAAAAGTTAAACCAGCTGCTGAAGCGGGTTGAAAAACCGGGCCGCTATATTGGCGGAGAAATTAATTCCGTGAAAAAGAATCCTGCGGATGTGGATGCACGTTTCGCATTCTGCTTCCCGGATTTATATGAAATCGGTATGTCTTACCTGGGGATGCAGATTCTGTATAAGACACTGAATGACAGAGAAAAGATTTACTGCGAACGCGTTTTTGCACCGGGCGTGGATATGGAAGCGCTGATGCGTGAAGAAAATATGCCGCTGATGACTCTGGAAACCAAGACTCCACTGGGAGAAATGGATTTTGTAGGTTTTACTCTGCAGTATGAAATGTCCTATACCACAGTTCTGAACATGATGGATCTGGCACAGCTGCCGCTGAAAGCAGCTGACCGTGCTGCTTCCGAAAAGGAATATCCTCTGGTAGTTGCAGGCGGTCCTTGCGCCCTGAATCCGGAACCTCTGGCTGATTTTATCGATATGTTCTTTATCGGTGATGGTGAAGTGGTTCTGCCAGCTGTTGTGGAACTCTACGGCGAATGCAGGAAGAAGGGCATGAGCCGTGAGGAATTCTACCGTGAAGCCTGCAAAATGGATGGCGTATACATTCCGTCTCTGTATGATGTGACTTATAACGAAGACGGAACTATAAAAGAATTATGTAAACTATATGACTGGGCGCCAATGCCTGTACGCCGTGCAATCATTGAAAATATTGAGGAACTGCCGTTCCCAACCAATCCAATTGTTCCGTTTGTAGAAGCGGTTCATGACCGTTCTGTAGTGGAAACCTTCCGTGGCTGCACCCGTGGCTGCCGTTTCTGCCAGGCAGGTATGATTTACCGTCCTGTAAGAGAACGTTCCCGTGAAAAGATTATGCAGCTGGCAATGGACAACCTGCATAATACAGGCAATGACGAACTTTCTCTGCTGTCCCTGTCTACCAGTGACTATTCTCAGTTCGAAGAACTGTGCAATGAACTGATTCCTGCATGCAAGAGAGAGAACGTATCCCTGTCTCTGCCATCTTTACGTATCGATAAGTTTGCTTTCGATGTACTGAACAAGATTCAGGAATACCGTAAGTCCGGTCTGACTTATGCACCGGAAGCCGGTACACAGCGTCTGAGAGATGTAATCAACAAGGGTGTTACAGAAGCCGACATTTACAAGTCCATCGAGCAGGCACTGGAACTGGGCTGGACCAATATCAAGCTTTACTTCATGATCGGTCTGCCGACTGAAACAGATGAAGACCTGGATGGTATTGCAGAAATCGCAAGAAATATTGTGGATCTGAATTATAAAATCAACGGACGCAAGGGCGGACGTTTCAATGTTACTGTCAGCGTTTCCAACTTCGTACCGAAGGCAAATACACCATTCCAGTGGGAAAGCCAGAATACCGCAGAAGAATTTGCGAGAAAGCATAATTACCTGACTGATAAGCTGCGTATGAAGCACGTAACCTTTAACTACCATGACAATGCGACCAGCTCCTTCGAAGCTGTATTTGCAAGAGGCGACAGACGCTGCAGTGAACTGCTCCTGGCTGCATTCCGAAATGGCTGTAAGCTGGACAGCTGGACTGAGCACTTCAAGCCGGAAGGATGGGAAAAGGCATTCGCAGACAGCCGAATCAACCGCAGCTTCTATACAGAAAGAAAGCGAGAATTCGATGAAGTTCTGCCTTGGGACATCATCGACAGCGGCGTTTCCAAGAAGTTCCTCAAGCTGGAAGCTGAGCGTGCTTATAATGAAACCACTACACATGACTGCCGTCACGGCTGCGTAGGCTGCGGCATCAACCGTTATGTGAAGTGTGAAATGGAGGGCACCTTATAATGAACAGATATGTACTGAAATTTTATAAAGATGGTTATGTAAAATACACTTCTCATCTGGATCTGCTGCGTATTTTCAAGCGCTCCTTCAAGAAGACCGGACTGGCACTGCAGTATTCCCAGGGCTTTAACCCACATCCGAAAATGGGTTTTGCGCAGCCTCTGTCTCTTGGCTACAGCAGTAAGTGTGAGCTGATCGAATTTGAAACCGCGGAAAATCATGATCCTGCCGACATTCTGCAGAAGATGAAGGATGTTCTGCCGGAAGGCCTGGAACCTGTTTCCTGCGTACGTTTTGAAAGCAATATCAAGTCTCTGGCCGGCGAAGCAGACAGTGCAGAATACGTGGTATGGGCACCTCTGCCTGAATCTGCTGCAGCAGACTGGAACAACGACGTTCTGACCGGCAAAATCTCTGACTACCTGGCTCAGACGGAAATCACAGCCATGAAGCGTCAGAAGAAGACGAAAAAGCTGGCTCCTGTGGATATCCGCAAGATGATCCGCGGTATGCAGGGTATGGTTGTTACTGATGTGGAAGGCCGCAAGGCACTGATGCTGAACCTGCATCTGGACTGCGGAAGCACATCCAATCTGAGCCCTGAGCTTGTAATTTCCACATTCCTGCCGTTCTGCAGCCTGGACATCGAAAGATATGATGTCGAAGTTGAAAGAAAAACACTGAAGTTTGTAAAGAATTTACAGTTCTAATTATTGACACAAAACCTTCCTGTATTGTAATATATTTACAATCGGGAGGGTTTTTATTATGGAGAAAATTATTTCTTATATCAGGGGTAACCTGGAAATGATTAAAAAAATCATGTTTCCGGCTGTGGTTATCATGGCAATGATTGTATTCTGGATCTTTGGAGGCGAAGAAGATCTGACAGTTGAAGATACTGGATCCATGGAAGCAATGGAAACGCAGGTTCAGGAGGAAGTTGATGAAACGGAATATTTGACAGGGGATATTTATGTGGATATCGGAGGTGAAGTGAATCAGCCAGGCGTATACCGAATTCCTGCAGGGACACGTCTATTTCAGGTGGTGGAAGAAGCTGGAGGACTGAAGGAAACTGCTGATATAGACAGTATCAACCAGGCTGAGGCGGTGACAGACGGACAGAAGATTATCATCGGGAGCCGTGATGAAAACAGTCCATATTATACCGGAACAGCTGTGAAACCAGAATCTGCTGCTTCATCAGGCGGCAGTGCTGTTAGACAGACCGCTGACGGATTTAAGGTTAATCTGAACAGGGCAACTCTGTCAGACCTTCAGATGATTCCCGGTGTGGGACCATCTACTGCACAGAAGATTCTGGATTACAGGGAGTCTGTGGGTAAATTCGGCAGTATCAGTGATTTGAAAAATATCAGCGGAATCGGCGAAAAAACCTATGATAACCTGAAAGATTATATCGAAGTCTGAATACGGAATGGACTATTTGTAAACAATACCCATGAGGTGATGAATATGTTTACAAGAAGATCCAGAAAAAATTACAGAACAGCAGTGTTTTCTGCGGTGATTGTCTGTCTCTGTATTTTGATTGCAGTGCTGGCATGGCCTGAATCTCCGGCAGAAAATACAGATGATCAACCTGCCGGAATGAATCCGGATTACCAGCCAGAAGAAATTCCGGAAGATATCGATGAGGACGTGGAAGACAGCAATGCGGGGATTTTGCTGGAACCGGAAGAAAACCTGTCTGAAAATGAAGAAAACAGCATGAATCCTGATCGTACATCATACTATTTAGTAAAACGTGCCGGAGAGCAGATTGCGGTCTTTTTCTGTGACAGTAAAGGGAATATGGTTCAGCTTGAAACCACAGATATTCTGTATGAAATGCTTGGGCCCAATGACCAGAAACTTTTCGACCAGGGAATTCAGGTGAAAAATCAGGAAGAACTGGGCACTCTGCTTCAGGATTTTGAAGGGTAGGTAAAGTGACCTATGAAAAAAACAATGAAAGACAGACTGATTCGCTGTGTATTTGTATTTTTTCTGACCCTCACAATCATCTGGGTCAGCGGCTGGGTGACGGATTACCGCAGCAGCAGATCGGATTCTGAAGAAACTGTCAAACTGGTCAGTGAACACATATTGATTCCAGGCGGACAGTCGGTTGGTATACGCATGAATGTGCGGGGCGTACTCGTGGTTGGGCTTGAGGAAATCGAAACAGAACGCGGTATCGTCAGTCCCGGATATCTGGGCGGTCTGCAGATAGGAGATACGGTTATTTCCATAAACGGTACACCAGTTTATTATGCGGAAGATGTGTCCAGGATTATAAACGGTTCGAAGCAGGAAGCAGAACTTCTGGTCCAGCGAAAAGACGAAGAAGTGAAGCTGAAAGTGCAACCGGTAAAGTCACTGGAAGACAGTGATTACAAACTTGGAATCTGGGTGAAGGAGAAGATTGCCGGTATCGGAACACTGACTTTCTATGATCCGGAGACCAATATGTATGCTGCATTGGGCCATGGTATTTATGAAAACAAGACTGGAACCCTGCTGGAAGCAGACAAAGGTCAGCTTCTCCGTACAGAAGTAAAAGCAATCCGGGAAGGAACTGCCGGAAAACCTGGTGAGATCAGAGGGATATTTTACAGTGATGACGAAGCCATGGGAAGTGTCCGTCTGAACAGTCAGTATGGAGTATACAGCAAGGGTCTGAAGCAAAGTATGATGGACGAAATAAAGCCGGTTGTTATGGCCACACAGGAGCAGATCAAGGAGGGCCCGGCACAGATTCTAACCACAATTAACGGCAGTAAGGTTGAAACTTTCGATATCACAATTGATAAAATCAATCTTCAGAAAAAAGCAGGCAGCAAGGGCATCGAACTGAGTGTGGTGGATGAAAAACTTCTTTCTTACAGCGGCGGAATCGTTCAGGGGATGAGCGGCAGCCCAATTATACAGAATGGACGGCTGGTTGGGGCCGTTACCCATGTATTTGTAAATAATCCGACGAAAGGATATGGCATCTTTGCACAGTGGATGGTGGAAGAAGCCTATCTTGCTAAGAACGTGTCTTAAACACCAATTGTGACGTTTCTTAACACCGTTTTGTGCGAAACCTGTATTATAATAGGGCTATGAAAAGAATGGCGGAAAAACCCGTCAAAGTTGAAAGTATGTGTGCAGAAAAATGTTTCGGAGGAAAGAAAAATGGAAGATAATAAAAAAATCAGGGTTGGTCTGGCAGATGACAATCAGGACTTTTGTGATGTAGTGAGTGAATATATCGGCAAGCAGGACAACATGGAGCTCATGTTTATTGCCGGTGACGGTCTGGAGGCTCTGCAGCTGATGGAATCCGGCAAAATCCCTGATGTCCTGGTTCTGGATATGATTATGCCTCATCTGGACGGATTTGGTGTGCTGGAAGGTCTCAATGGACTGAATCTTGCTTCATATCCCCGTATCATTATGACTTCCGCTGTTGGTCAGGATGCAATCATTCAGAAGGCTATGAGCATGGGGGCTCAGTATTATCTGGTTAAGCCAATCAATCTTTCCATGCTGATGAAACGAATCAATCAGCTGGATGAAAACAATGCGTCACTGTATGTGCGTCAGCAGGATACTGCTGCCAATCTCCGTAAATCTATTGTGTTAAGAGATTCTCTGACAAACAATGACCTTGAAGTTGATATTACCAATATGATTCACGAAGTAGGTGTTCCGGCTCATATCAAAGGATACCAGTTCCTGAGAGATGCCATCACTCTGGTGGTGAATAAGCCTGAAATTCTCGGCTGCATTACCAAGGAGCTTTATCCGACAGTTGCCATGATGAACAACACCACACCATCCCGTGTAGAACGTGCCATCCGCCATGCTATCGAGCTGGCCTGGGCAAGAGGCCGTGTGGAAACACTGAACAGCCTGTTTGGGTATACAATCCAGCACGAAAAAGGCAAGCCGACAAACAGTGAGTTTATTGCGATTATAAGTGATAAGCTGAGACTGGAAAGAAAGGTTGGCTAATTGAAAAATCTGTGGTATAATATATGCCGACTGATTACGTTTTAAGAAAAACAGGAGGCTATATATACATGGCAATTACACAGGAAATGATTGACCGCATTAATGAACTTTCCAGAAAGAAAAAGGCAGAAGGTCTGACCGAAGAGGAACAGGCTGAACAGAAAGTGCTGTATAAGGAGTACATCGCAGCCTTTCGTGCAAATCTGAAATCTCAGCTGGACTGCATTGAAATTGTAGATGGGGATTCTAAAAATTAATATTTGATTAAACTTTTTAATGGAGCCGCGTTTCGACAGGAAATGTGGCTCTTTTATTGTATATTGGGGGTGTGTATTACAAAATAAAGGGTGGTTGATGTTATGAAAATAAAAAGAAAATCCAAAGTATTGCATATATTTGTATCGCTGTCCGCATGTCTTGCAGGTCTGCTTTTTATGTGTATTCTGGATGCATTTTCTGATGCCGTTTACGATGAAAAAATCGTGGAAGAGATTGGTCAGCTGGTCTTAAAAAGGGCAGAAACCATGAATGATTATTACATCGGTGAGCTGGAGTATATGCATGCAGAGGAGATTTTGCGGGATTTTGAAACCGGAGATTTACTGGAAGAGGATTTAATGAATCTTATGGCCTGGGAACATACAGATATTGATACGGTAAACGATGCTGAAATAATTCAGGTAACTTTAATAGAAGATACACCCGAATATCTTTCGGCAAATGTAACTGTAAGCTGGAATGTATCTGGTCTGGACGGAAATACTTCTTTTGAGAGCACATATGAAACTATGTGCGAAAAAAGTGGAAAAACATTGAAATTATCACAATTTTTTTAATAAACACTGTTTAATCTGAACGAAATAATGGTATAATAATCAACGGATAAACACTAAAAAAAGGAGTAACCGTATGAGAAACGTATATTTAGATTATTCTGCCACGACTCCGGTGAAAGACGAAGTTTTGCAGGAAATGATTCCTTACTTTACAGAAAAGTTCGGAAATCCTTCCAGTTTATATGATAAAGGGCTGGAATCCAGGGATGCTGTAAGCCATGCAAGAGAACAGGTAGCAGCGCTGATTGGTGCACAGCCGAAGGAAATCTTCTTTACCGCCGGTGGTACAGAAGCAGATAACTGGGTTGTTTTCGGTGCAGCGGACAAGCTGAAAGCTAAGGGCAACCACATTATTACAACCAAGGTAGAACATCATGCCATGCTTCATTCCTGTCAGTTCCTCGAAAAGCAGGGATTCGAAGTAACTTACCTGGACATTAATGAAGAAGGCCGAGTAACTCCGGAAATGCTGGAAGCTGCCATTAGGGATAATACCATTCTGATTTCCATCATGATGGTAAACAATGAAATTGGTACTGTAATGGCGATTCAGGAACTGGCTGCAGTTGCCAGGGCACACGGAATTCTTTTCCACACTGATGCCGTACAGGCTCTGGGTAACGTTCCTATTAACGTAAAGGAGCTGGGTGTGGATCTGATGTCCATGTCTGCTCATAAGATTTATGGTCCGAAGGGTACAGGCGCTCTGTATATCCGCAGAGGCGTTCACATTTCCAATTATCTTCACGGTGGTGCTCAGGAAGCGAAAAAGAGAGCTGGTACTGAAAACCTGACCGGTATCGTAGGTTTCGGTAAGGCCGCAGAAATCGCTAAGAGAGATTTTGATAAGCATGTGGAACACTGCAGAACACTGAGGAACCATCTGGTTGAAAGAGTTCTGGCAGAAATTCCGAATACTTTCGTAAACGGAACAATGGAACACCGTCATCCGGGTAATGCAAGCATTACTTTCGAATACATCGAAGGGGAAGCAATTCTGCTCTTCCTGAACCATGCAGGTATCAGCGTATCTACCGGTTCTGCATGTTCTTCCAATTCTCTGGAACCATCCCATGTTCTGACTGCGCTGGGCGTTCCTGTTGAAAAAATCCACGGTACCGTTCGTTTCACCATCGGTGATTTTACCACCATGGAAGATGTTGACTACGTGGTTGATACACTGAAAAATGTGGTATCCAGATTAAGAGAAATTTCATCTGTAAACACACAGAAAGGTTGGTAAATAAATATGGCTTTATATAATGATATCGTAATGGAACACTTCATGAATCCAAAGAACGTTGGGGAACTGGAAAATCCGGATGGTTCCGGTACATACGGCAGCCCTGTATGTGGCGACATGATGCAGATTCAGATCAAGGTTGAGGATGAAACCATTGTAGATGCGAAGTTCAAGACTTTTGGCTGCGGTTCTGCAATCGCTTCCTCCAGCATGGCTACTTCCATGATTATCGGTAAGACCATTGAAGAAGCACTGGACATTACCAATAAGCAGATTATCGATGCACTGGGCGGACTGCCTCCAGTGAAGGTTCACTGCTCTGTACTGGCTGACCGTGCAATCAAGAACGCAATTTACGATTATGCTCAGAAGGCTGGCAAGACTTATGCTGCGCTGGAAGGCTATGATCCTAACGAGGATGAAGATGAACATGACCATGGAGACATTGAAGAATAGTCCGGACAGCCATCAGGCGCTGGACAGAAACAAAGTACTACTGGGATTTAGCGGCGGGGTGGACAGCACTACCGCTGCTTTGTTATTAAAAGAAAAGGGATTTGAAGTCATCGGCTATTATTTCGACATTACCGGATGTAATGCGGACGGTATGGCAGAAGCACAGGCTGTGGCGGATCAGGTTGGAATTCCGCTTTTGACGGAAGATGTTAAGGCTCTCTTCGAAGAAGTTGTTATCGAAAACTTCTGCAGCGAGTACATGGCCGGAAGAACTCCAAACCCCTGTATTATCTGCAATCCCGGTGTGAAATTCCGCCGTCTGCTGGATAAGGCGGATGAAATCGGTGCATATTATATCGCAACCGGACACTATTCCCGTATTTATCATGATGAATTACAGGAAAAATATTATGTAAAACAGGCTGCCAACATCCGCAAAGACCAGTCTTATATGCTGTACCGTCTGGGGCAGGAGTTCCTCAGCCGTCTGATTTTCCCTCTGGGTGAGTTTGACGATAAGGAGCAGATCCGAGACATTGCACGATCTGTGAATCTTTCCAATGCAGAGAAAAAAGACAGCCAGGAAATCTGCTTTGTTCCCGATGATGACTATGTGGCATATATGGCTGAACGGGGATGCACAGCTGTTCCCGGCGACTATGTGGATTCCAGCGGACGCGTTCTTGGTAAACATAAAGGAGTTATCCATTATACCGTCGGCCAGCGAAAGGGGCTTGGAATTGCACTTGGCAAACCTGCTTTCGTTACGAAAATCGATGCTGCGAAGAATCAGGTTGTACTGGGAAACAATGAAGATCTTTTCGGGTGCAGAGTTATTTCCCGGCAAAACATTTTTTCTGCGGGAAATGATACTTCTGTTTATGACGGTATGGAAGTTCTGGCGAAGGTCCGTTACTCCGCAAAACCTGCCGAGGCCCGGCTTTCTGTACTGCCGGACGGTGGTGTTTTGACAGAATTTGCAGAACCGCAGCGTGCTGCAACTCCGGGACAGTCTGTAGTCTGGTATGACGGAGACCATGTCATCGGCGGAGGATTTATTGTTTAAAATGTTAAAATAATGTTTGACATTTATTTCCGGGGGGGGGTTATACTTACATTATATTTAATAATTGTAAGGAGGCCCACACATGAATATTACTAAAAAAAGAGCATTTCGCATGTTTACGGCTGTGCTGGTTATTGCAATGCTGATAGCATCCAGTGTGACTACTGTATTGGCAGCACAAACCGAACCATCTTTAACCAAGAGTGAGCTCGATTTAAAGGTAAGTAAAACTGCTAGCCTTAAAGTAAAGAATGCTTCTTCCAAAGTAACATGGTCCAGCAGTGATAAAGCTGTTGTTACTGTATCCAGCAAGGGGAAAGTCACTGCAAAAGATGTCGGTACTGCGACAGTATATGCCAAAGTTGATGGTAAAAAGCTGAAATGCAAAGTGACTGTTACCAATGATTTTGCAGATGGCAGAGGTACGCAAGATGATCCTTTCCAGGTTGAAACCTTCAGTCAGCTGAAAAAAATCAAGAACTACCGTACGAAACATTTTGTTCAGATTGATGATATTGATGGTAACGGTAAGACTTTAAAAACAATGTTTTCCAAATCCAAACCATTTACCGGAACCTATGACGGACAGGATTATACCATCAGTAATTTCGTTTTAACGAAAGCAAATTACCGTTTAGGTATTTTTGGTGAAGCAAGTAAAAAATCCGTACTGAAGAATATTCACCTTGTTGATGTAAGTGCTGAAGTGAAAACATCCGGTACTTTATTTGCAGGTGCTCTGGCAGGACAGACCTATGGTACCATTGAAAACTGCAGCGTTGAGAATATCACTTTCGATATCACGGATGAAACATTAAAGGATGCAGATACCAAGTATATTTATAATGCCGCTGGCGGTGTTGTGGGACGTGTTTCCGGTGGTCTGATTACGGAATGCAGTGCAGAAAATGTTGAAATCAGCAAGACTCGCGATGTTGGCGGCCTGGCAGGTGCGGTAACCAATTCTGCGAATGTTGAATACAGCTATGTTGAAAATATTTATGCGGAAGCTGGCGGCGGTGCTGGTGGAACGGTTGGCTCACTTAATAAAGGAGGGGCACACGACTGCACTGTAACAGGTGACCTGGAACTCAGCGGTAAATATCGTTATGATAATAATTTCGGATATACTAAGGATGTAACCTGGTACTAATATTTAATTCCACTATGTGGCTGTATAATACAACACTTCATGCTTCATAATAAGCAGTGAAGGGGAGTGATGTAATTATGAAAGCAACCACAGGTGTGATGCTTGCGACTGCAGCAGGTGCTGCAGCAATGGCAGCTGCATATGCTTCCATGAAGCCGGCTGCCAAGCGGGAAATCAGACGGGATCTTCGTACCGCTGCCCATGATATGGGAGATGTAAGAGAAGAAATGTGTGATGTCCGCAAAGATGTGACCCAGATGGCCCGGAATATCAAGGACCAGATGTAATCTGAAAACGAAAAGTCTGTGGGAAACCATGGACTTTTTGTATTTGTTATGGTACAATATTTAATTGGTTAATACTATTTTGAACCTAATTTTAGGAGGAAATTTTACATATGGAAAAAATGGGATTAAATGAAATCAGACAGTTATTCCGTGACTTCTACGTAAGCAAGGAGCACTACGCAGGCAAGAGTGCATCCCTGATTCCGCAGAATGATAAGAGCTTACTGATCATCAACTCCGGTATGGCACCGCTGAAGAACTACTTTGCAGGCGTGGAAACTCCGCCAGCGAAGAGAATGACAACCTGTCAGAAGTGTATCCGTACCGGTGACATAGAAAATGTAGGTATCACATCCAGACATGGTACCTTCTTCGAAATGCTTGGCAGCTTCTCCTTTGGGGACTACTTCAAGGAACAGTCTCTGGAATGGGGTCTGGAATTCATCCGTGACTACCTGAAGATGCCTATGGATAAAATCTGGGCAACTGTATACCTGGACGACGATCAGGCTGTTGAAATCTGGAAGAAGCTGGGTCTGCCTGAAGAAAGAATCGTTAGACTGGGTAAGGACGACAACTTCTGGGAAATCGGTCTGGGTCCATGCGGTCCTTGTTCCGAAATCCACTTTGACAGAGGTCCTGAATACGGCTGCGGCAGCCCTGACTGTAAGCCAGGCTGTGACTGTGACAGATATCTGGAATTCTGGAACCACGTATTCACTCAGTTCTCCAAGGAAGAAGACGGTTCTTACAGCGATCTGGAACATCCAAACATCGACACCGGTATGGGTCTGGAAAGACTGGCATGCATCATGCAGGGTGTGGATTCCATCTTTGATATCGATACCATCCGTCACATCTTAAACGGTGTAGTAGAAAAGTCCGGCGTAGAATACAAAGATGGACAGGCTCCAACTGACGTTTCCATCAGAATCATCACTGACCACCTGCGTTCCATGGTATTCATGATCGGTGACGGTATCATGCCATCCAACGAAGGCAGAGGCTACGTTCTGAGAAGACTGATCAGAAGAGCTGCAAGACACGGCAGAAACCTGGGTATCGAAGGCAAGTTCCTGGTTGAACTGAGTAACCGCGTAATCGAAGTATCCGGCGGTGCATACCCTGAACTGGTAGAAAAGAAGGAATTCATCCAGAGAACCATCTCCGTGGAAGAAGAAAACTTTGCTAAGACCATCGATAAGGGCGAAGCAATCATTAAGGAATATATGGAAGAGCTGAAGGCTGCAGGCCAGACCGTTCTGGACGGCGAAAAGACCTTCAAGCTGTACGACACTTACGGTTTCCCTCTGGAACTGACTGAAGAAATCCTGGCTGAAAACGGCTTTACTGCTGACACGGAAGGCTTCAAGGCCAACATGCAGAAGCAGAAGGATATGGCAAGAGCAGGCCGTAAGGTTGGCGAAGACGAAGCATGGAAGGATGCAGACTTCGAACTGAACGTAGAAAAAACTGTATTCACAGGCTATGATGAAACTCAGTCCTCCGGCAAAATCTCCGCTCTGGTGGTTGGCGCAGCTCTGGCTGATTCCGTATCTGAAGGCGATAAGGTTCAGGTAATTCTGGACAGAACTCCGTTCTACGCAGAAGGCGGCGGACAGGCTGCAGATACAGGTTTCATCTTCAACGGTGAAAACACTGTAAGAGTAGATTCCGTAGAAAAGAAGGACGGTTTCTTCTATCATAATGGTGTGGTAGTATCCGGTTCCCTGAAGGTTGGCGATGAAGTGACTGCATGTGTAGATCACATCAAGAGAAATAAGACTGCAAGAAACCACACTGCTACTCACTTACTGCAGAAGGCTCTGCGTGAAGTAGTTGGTACTCACGTACAGCAGGCTGGTTCCTCTGTAAATGAAAATATCCTGCGTTTTGACTTCTCTCACTTCGAAGCTGTAACCAAGGAACAGCTGGCAGAAGTAGAAACGCTGGTAAATGATAAGATTAACGAATTCCTGCAGGTTGAAACTGCAGAAATGTCCATGGAAGAAGCACAGGCAGCAGGTGCTATGGCACTTTTCGGTGAAAAGTATGGCAGCACCGTTCGCGTTGTAAACGCTGGTGGCTGGTCCGTAGAACTGTGCGGCGGTACCCATGTAAAGAATACCGGTGAAATCGGTGCATTCAAGATTCTGTCCGAAGGCGGCGTTGCTTCCGGCGTAAGAAGAATTGAAGCGACTACCGGTACCGGCGTTCTGGTGAAGGCAAACGAAGCAGAAGCTGTTGTTGCTGAAGTTGCAGAAACTCTGAAGGCAAACAAGGCTGCTGTAGTTGATAAGGCTCGTGCACTGGCTGAAGAAGTAAAGGCTCTGAAGAAGGAACTGGAAGAGCTGAAGAAGGCAGCTATGGGCGGCGAAGTAGACAAGATGATTGCTGAAGCCAAGGAAATCAACGGTGTGAAGCTGGTAACTGCAAAGTTCGAAGATTATAACATCAACGATCTGCGTGGTCTGTCTGATGACATCAAGAAGGCTCACAAGGGCATCGCAATGGTATTCGCTACTGTGAACGGCCCTAAGGTAACCTTCATGGTTTCCCTGACTGATGATCTGCTTGAAAAGGGCTACCACGCCGGCAACATGATCAAGCAGGTTGCTGCAGCATGCGGCGGCGGCGGCGGCGGTAAGGCTGACATGGCTCAGGCTGGTGCAAAGGATCCAAGCAAGATCGAAGATGCATTCAAGGTGGCAGAAGGATTACTGTAAATATACTGCAATTCTTTCTCGTGTGAAAGCGAAAAAGCTTGCACCAAACTGGAAAAGATAGTATAATATTCATATTGAAGTATATGAATAAAAGGAGGAGAGGGTATAGAGATGGATAGAGCAACCATTATGTTTGATTCCGCTAAACTGCAGAAAACGAACAGAGAGATTATCGAAACTGTTTACAAGGCACTGGAAGATAAGGATTATAATCCAATCGACCAGCTGGTTGGTTATATTATTTCAGGGGACCCATCCTACATCACCAGCCATAATAACGCTCGTACTCTGATGAAGAGCATCGACCGCGACGATCTGCTGGAAGAACTGCTGAAGTACTATCTGAAGAAGTAATCAAATATGACTTGAAACGGATCTGTAATTGTACAGGTCCGTTTTTTCTTTATCATTTTTGAATAATCTTTATCATTTCGGCAAAAATGATAAAGATAAATTGCTTTATGATAAAGAAAATGGTATACTTACAGTATATATTAAAAGAAAGAAGGGGTTAGTTTGAGAATTTACAACTATGAAGAAAAGTGGATTAAACTTCTTACACCTGAAATTGTGTCGCTTCTGAGCAGGATTCATGAGTTTAAGGGGGAACAGAATCTGTTTATTGAAGCGAAGAAAGATACGCTGACACAGCTTATGGAAGTGGCTAAAATTCAGAGTACGGAGGCATCCAATAAGATTGAAGGTATCTATACCTCCGATGAAAGACTGAAAAAAATTGTCATGGATAAAACCATGCCGAAGACCAGAAGTGAAAAAGAAATTGCTGGTTACAGAGATGTGCTGGCGACCATTCATGAGAATCATGATTATATTCCTGTGCGTCCATCTATGTTTCTTCAGCTTCATCGGGATTTATATAAGTTCAGCGGTACAAACTTCGGCGGCAACTACAAGACATCAAACAACGTCATTGCAGAAGAATCCGCTGATGGGCATCAGAAAGTGCGGTTCCAGCCGGTAGAAGCCTGGGAAACACCGCAGGCCATTGACATGCTTTGTGAAGCCTATGATAAGGCGGTGAATCTGTCCGGAATTGATCCGCTGCTGGCAATGCCCATGTTTATATTAGACTTCCTATGCATTCATCCGTTTAACGACGGAAACGGCAGAATGAGCCGTCTTCTCACACTATTGCTTCTTTACCGCAGCGGATATATTGTAGGGAAATATATCAGTATCGAAAAGCTGATTGAAAGCAGTAAGGAAACATATTACGAAGCATTACAGGCAAGTTCCGCTGGATGGCACGAAGAAGAGAACGACTATGCTCCGTTCGTGGAATATATGCTTGGGGTTATAGCGGCAGAATATAGAGAATTTGAATCCAGGGTTGATATCTTAAGTAGAAAGAATTTAACCAAGCCTGACCGGGTGCGTGAAACGATTAAACTGAATTATGGCAAGATTTCTAAAAAGGAAATCCTGGAAAAATGCCCGGATATCAGCCAGGTAACTGTACAGCGTACCCTGGCAGATTTACTGGCGAAAGAAGAAATTATGATGACAGGTGCAGGCCGGTCAACCGCCTACATCTGGAATAAGGAGAGGGAATAAATGATTACTGGTGAATTAAAGAATAAAATTGATGGATTATGGGATATTTTCGCGGCAGGCGGACTGGTAAATCCACTGGATGTAATCGAGCAGATTACTTATCTTATGTTTATCCATGACCTGGATGATGTAGACATTGTTCGAGAAAAGGAAAGTGCCATGCTGGGACTTCCGTACCAGAGCATGTTCAGTGGTGAAGTCGAAGTAGGGGAACGAAAGATTGAAGGCCGCCTGCTGAAATGGTCTGTGTTCCGCGATATGGACCCTGGCAAAATGTATACCATCATGCAGGAATGGGTCTTCCCGTTTATCAAGAATCTCCACGGTGATAAGGACAGTGCATATTCCAAGTACATGGGCGATGCCATCTTCAAGCTGCCCACACCTCTGGTTCTTTCCAAGGTTGTAGACACTCTTGATTCCATCTACCAGTTAATCGCAGAGGCCAGCGATAAGGACATGAGAGGGGACGTCTACGAATATCTTCTGTCCAAAATCTCTCAGTCCGGACGTAATGGCCAGTTCCGTACGCCTCGCCACATCATTCAGATGATGGTAGAAATGATGGCACCGACACCAGATGAAACAATCTGTGACCCAGCCTGCGGTACATCCGGCTTCCTGGTAGCAGCGGGGGATTACCTGAAAAAGAATCATAAGGAAGAAATCTTCTTTAATAAAGAAAAGAAGAATCACTATATGAACCACATGTTCTATGGTTACGATATGGACCGTACCATGCTCCGTATCGG
This sequence comes from Bacillota bacterium, assembly GCA_017556505.1. Taxonomy (GTDB): domain Bacteria; phylum Bacillota; class Clostridia; order Peptostreptococcales; family Anaerovoracaceae; genus RGIG7179. The sequence continues at coordinate 19,397 of JAFYNS010000193.1, forward strand.
CGCCATGAACATGATGACCCATGGTGTGGATAACCCATATATCGAATATCGTGACAGTTTGTCTGACCAGAATCCGGACAAGGGTGTATATTCCCTGATTCTGGCCAATCCGCCATTCAAGGGCAGCCTGGATGCAGACACCGTATCTGCAGACCTGCTTAAAGTTTGCAAAACCAAGAAAACAGAGCTTCTGTTCCTGGCTCTGTTCCTTCGTATGCTGAAAGTTGGCGGCCGCTGTGCATGCATCGTACCTGACGGCGTGCTCTTTGGCTCTTCCACAGCACACAAGGCAATCCGTAAGGAAATCGTAGAAAACAACCGTCTGGAAGCAGTTGTTTCCATGCCATCCGGTGTCTTCAAACCATATGCTGGTGTATCAACTGCGATTTTGTTCTTCACGAAAACAGGCCACGGTGGTACTGATAATGTCTGGTTCTACGACATGCAGGCGGATGGTTACAGCCTGGATGACAAGAGAACACCGGTTAACGATAACGATATTCCGGACATCATCTCCAGATTCCACAACCTCGACGAAGAAACAGAACGTGCCCGTACTGAAAAGTCCTTCATGGTACCAAAAACTGAAATCGTAGAAAACGACTACGATCTTTCCATCAACAAATACAAGAAGACGGAATACGCACCTGTAGAATATCCATCCACCCAGGAAATCATGGCTAAGATTCATGAACTGGAAATGCAGATTACAGCAGAGCTGGCGGAACTGGATGTACTGCTGGAGAATGAAATATAGGCCTTAGATTACTGAGCAAAATTTGAAAGAAAGGGACAAAT
>JAFYNS010000194.1 GCA_017556505.1 Bacillota bacterium
AGATCCTTAAAAGGTGTCAGCTTCATTACCTTTTCATCCATGTTGCTGGCCCCGGAACCGTGTACCATCACTACGGCAGGAACCGGCGCACCCGGACTGGCTGCATCCGGCAGAGTTAACATCCCATTGAGAGGGAACTCTGTCCCCTCTCCTACCACAATCTTCTTCTTAATCATATCGTCACCCCTGTTTTATCTTTTCATAAACCACTTCTGCTGCGCCTTCTTCCCGGCTTCCCAGCAGGTAGAGCTTGCCTTCTTCCGTTTCAATGAGCAGGAACGGCGGAACCGTCGGATCCAGACAGGTCTTCATGTGGCCCAGTTCCGGTGCACTGAAGTCACCCTTCAGCAGGTTCGGCATGCCGGTACCGAAGTTACGTGCAAGGCCATTCGGCAGCTTATCCAGCAACTGTACAGATTCCACATCATCCAATGCAATCACATACTCCGTTCTGCCATTGACACCAGTCACTGCATTGTCAGTTACCGTCAGAACCACGTCACCGCCGCCGATGAACGTACCTGCAAACGGCAAGGCCAGCAGCAGGACCATCAGGGCGGCAGTTAAGATTTTGCCAACCGGATGGGCTGCATTGATACTGGAATTCATACCCACGCGGTTGTTAATCACCAGCCGGCTGTCATTGGTATTGTAATACAGCAGGCCGCCAATCCAGTGGTCATCCTCGTCCACATACCAGTCCCGGCCGCTTTCTGCCGTCAGCTTTTCCTGGACACGGCGTACAGACAGTTCCACCCAAAGGCAGGCTCCCACAACTACCGCCATAAACACTATAGAAAGTACCATACTCCAGAAAGCAGAACGAACCGTCAGAATCATTCCGATGTTGAGAACCGCCATGGAATAGGCGGTAAGGAGCCACATACGGCCCCAATTATAGCGGCGCACCTGCGTCAGTGCGCGGGTCAGTTCCACATTTCCGTCCACCATCTCAGACTTGTTCCGGTAGCAGTACCGGTATCCCAGCCAGAAGAGTCCGCAGCAGACTGCCATGGTCACGTTGGACATCCATAAGCTGTTGTCAAACACCAGCGGCAGCAGAGAAATCACTGCTGGCGGCAGGAAAGCCCATGGAGAAATCCACTTTCCCTGTGGAATTGCGGAAATATCCACACGAATCTGCTGGCCTGCAGCAGGTCCCCAGCCACGTTCTTTTTTCAGTTTCTTCAATGTACTGTTAGTCCGCACGTAAGGCACATAAGGCAGAATGATGCACAGGTCAATCCAGATGAACCAGAGCGTCATGGACTCCGGCGCCAGCATCCAGCCGGCTGCAGCCAGTGCTATAAGAATACCGCAGGCAGTCCACATACTAGCCTTATACTTCTTCAGTACCGCCTGCACCGCTTCATCTTCGCGTGCTTTAAATGGCAGCGTGACCCCTACTACAATGTTCTTTTTAAACTTGGCTTCATTCACCTGCAGGAAGCAGATCAGCGGCGCAATCCATACAATCGAAAGCCATAATACAGTTCCCATCTATTTTACCCCCTCATCAAATAATCGTTCACAGAGATTCAGTACGTCCTCCCGGCTCATTCCGGCAAGGCGCAGTTCCGACAGATGAAGACGAAGAGCTTCCACCGTTTCTTCCGGTACTGCATCACCGGCTGCATCTTCACGCGGTGCCACCACGGCCCCGCTTCTCCGGTCCGTCAAAATATATCCTTCCTGCTTCAGCAGCTGATAGGCTTTGCTGACGGTCATCATGTTGATGCCGCTCTCCTCTGCCAGTGCACGGATGGTCGGCAGCTTTTCTCCAGGCAGAAGCTTGCCTTCCGCAATACCGATAACCACCTGGTTCCGCAGCTGCATGTATAAAGGTACATTGCTTGCAAAATCAAAATTTAAAATCATAGAGAAAACCTCCTTTGCATTATTTATTATAATGCAAACAATGCATATATGTCAACCAGGTTGAAAAATTCTCTTCCGGTGGTATAATAGTATTACAGAGAACAGGAGGCGATGCTTTATGAAAATCACACTGGAAATAAACGATATTGACTACGGTGCATTAACCGCACAGTTTCTCCCCCTGGTTCGGGACAAGCTGGCTGAAAAGGACGGCACAGCCATGGCCATTCTGGCAAAAATCGCCGAAATGCCTCCGGAAACTGCCGGTAAGATGGTGAACCTGCTTCCCCAGAAGACCCGTGATGAGCTGATTCTCATGCTGCTTCACAAAAATAAAGAAAAAATCATCCTTGCTGCAGAAAGTTACGCCCATAAAAACGGCCTCCGGTTCCGCATCGATGATTTCCGTGTAGAATAAAA
>JAFYNS010000195.1 GCA_017556505.1 Bacillota bacterium
CTGAAGATCCGGAAGACCTGATTCAGAAAGTGGACGATAAGGGCAATAAAGTATTCGACTACTTTTTTAATGTAAGTCTGGATGGAAAAGAACCGGTGAGACTGGATGAAGGTGAAAAGACCAGCCTGAAGGCAGCAGACGGCAGCGTATATGTCATAGAAGTTGCCAAGGACAGAAACGTAACGGTATCTGTCAGCGGCAGCCTGAGCGGTGCCATCAGCGATGCAGAAGAACCAGCAGTTACTGTGGATGGTGTGAAGCATGAAGAAGTGGAATTTGTAAAGAGTATTACCTTCGCTAGACAGGACTCAGCTGTAAAGACCGTACAGATTAAGATTAATACCCTGGACAATCTGTCCAGCGGCGAGATTAAGAACGACGCTAAGGATGTACCGAAAGGACCTGACGTGCCATACATTCCGGCACCAAGCGACCCGTCTATCCGAACCACAGCGACAGACAGTGAAACAAACGACCACATTTCCGAAGCAGACAAGTCTGTGACCATCGTGGATACAGTGACCTGCTGGAACCTGACCGTGGGCAGAGAATATATTCTGAAGGGCGTACTGATGGATCAGGCGACCGGTGGCCAGCTGCTGGTGGATGGTAAGCCAGTTACTGCAGAAACCAGATTTAAGGCCACTGCAGCAAACTGCAGCGTGGATGTGACTTTCACCTTTGATGGCAGCGAGCTTGGCGGCAAGTCTCTGGTAGTCTTTGAAGAACTGTTCCTGCTGACCGACCTGAATGTTGATGGAACTGCAGAAACTGAAACGAAGGCAGCAGAACACCAGGATATTACTGATGAAGGCCAGACAGTCCTTCTGAAAGCACCGGAAGAGGAACCAACGGAGGAACCTGAGGAAGATGAACCAGAGGAGGAAGAACCGAAGACCAACGTTCCAAAGACCGGTGATACAGCCCATGCATGGCTGTGGATGATGCTCCTTGCAGCAGCCGCCTTTGGAACTGCCTGGGCCAGAAAGGAATAGGGTATGAAACGATTAGCTGCATTTCTGCTGCCCTTTATCCTGTGCACCGTTACAGCATGGTCTGCAGAGCAGAATCTGCAGACCGTATATCTGAAAACGCAGGCTTTTGCCTATCTGTATCCGTCAGCCAATGATGAATATGCAGCAGCGGTGTATGGTAAGGGAGAGGCCGTAAAACCTGTTGGATGGCGGAAGGGTTACTGTATAATAAAACATCTGGGACAGACGCTCTATCTGCCGGGAAACCTGCTGACTTCGAAAAAGCCCCGGTGGAACTATTTTGTGGAGAATACGCACCGGAAACTGACCCTACGGGAAAACTGCATTTTGTACAGTGAACCGTCAAAATCTGCAGAAACAGTGTTTTGCGGAAGTCGGACGATGTATACTCTCGGGGAGACGAAACGGTGGTACAAGCTGTATACGGACGGACGCGTGTTTTTTATCCGGAAGGACAGTACAGATATTTTAAAAAATGAAAAAGCTGAGTTTCCTGAAATTTATATTTCCTGCTCCTGTGATAAAGAGAACTTTACGGAACGGATTTGTTATTTTTACTGTCTTCTTCCGGCGCAGGCGAGAAATATGATGGGAAAAAATCTGAAAATCCATGTGGAAAGTTCCTTTGATCGAGAAGAGTTCGAAAAAATGAGAGCGGGTGCCTACGCATGCAGCGACGGGAATATTTACCTGAAAGAAAACCGGGACCGTGGATTTTCCGGCATGATTGAACAGTGTCTGCTCCATGAGTTTGGACATATGGTTCAGTATTCCTGCCGGGATAGAGGGACGGATATTCTGGAGGCAGCTGCGAGTCTGATGGAAAAGGACTCACTGAACCTGCGGGAGCATTACCGGAGCAGCAGAGAATATCTTGCGGAAACTTTTGAGATGTATGTAAAAAGACCGGAGTCGCTGAAAGAATATGCACCGGAAACATGGAATTACTTTTTCAGGCTTTTTCAATAATAGAATCTTTTAATACAACATTTCCTGTGATATACTGAATTCATTAAGCCTGTATTATCACTGTGGAGGTGTGTATATGAAAAAAAGAATGGCTGCTGCCATGGCACTTGTTATGATACTGCTGTGTTTTACCGGATGTATGCGCTGTGAAAATACGCTGACTCTCAATGAGGATGGAAGCGGACATGTGGTTTCTGCTGTATGGATTGATAAGGAGACCGCAGATGCTGTTGGTGCAGAGATGGAAATGACTGCAGAGGAGATGGGTATTTCAGAAGCCCGTATTGAAGAGGAAGACGGCAGAGTATATTATGCTGCAGAAGACCGTGCGGAATTTTCTGACTGTGAGGAACTGCAGGCTTTTCTGAAAAACAGCGGCTATAAGGACATATATGTTTCACCGGATCTTATTCATTTTACCTTTTATTCGGATCTTACGGAGGAGGATCTGGTGCTCATGCAGGATTTTGCGGAGGAGTCGGATATCGTAAGCAGAATTTCTGTTTCCATGCCACAAGAGATTGTTTTCACCAATGGGGAGCTGTCCGAGGATAAAATGAGTGCTGTTTTTTCTTTCAGTGGAAAGGAACTGGTAAATCCGCAGGAAATAATTGTTTCAGCGGTTCCTGCTGAGGAGGAAACGGAAGGTCCGGTTATCAGCGGGGCAAAACATAAAAAGATCTATAACAGTGCGCGTACCATTACTGTGTCGGATTCCAGCGGAATCCAGAAGGCAGAGTACCGGTATAAAGAACCTTCCGCAGCAAAATATGGCAAATATAAAAAACTCAGCGGCGAAAAGGTTTTTACGAAAAACGGAACCTACTATATCAGAGCTTATGATAATTATGGAAATAAGACCGTAAAAACCTTTACCATAAAGGATACCAGGAAGCCGCAGATTCATATGGAAGGTAAGATGAACAAAAAGCAGACATACTATAAAAAATCCTGTCAGCTGACGTTCAGTGACAACTGCGGAATAAAGACCATCAAATATTATGTTGACGGAAAACGTATAAAGACTTCTCTCTCTGAGGTTCTGGAAAACGGAATCACAGCGGAAGGCGCAGGAACGCACAAGGTTGTTGCAGCCGATGTAAACGGAAATGAAAAAACTGTAACCTTTAAGATCAGATAGCAGAATCGCAGGAAAGGACATTGAAATGGGTATTGTAGCAGGCATTGATATCGGAGGAAGTACAACGAAGATTGCTGGATTCCGTGATGGCAGACGGCTGCAGCCAGTTCAGATTTCAGCAAATAATGCCATTGCTTCTCTGTTTGGGGCATTCGGAAAGTTTCTTTATGATAATCATCTGAATCTGGAAGATATCAGTCAGGTTAATCTGACCGGTGTGGGAAGCAGCGGCGTAAACCAGTCCATTTACGGACTTCCAACCTTTAAGGTGGACGAATTCACTGCAAACGGTGTCGGAGGCGGTTATTTTGCCCAGGGAGCAGAGGAATTCATGGTAGTCAGCATGGGTACCGGAACTTCTTTTGTTCGGGTGAAAGAAGGTATTCCAGGCCATTTGGGCGGCATCGGAATCGGCGGGGGTACTATTGTGGGTCTTTCCAAGCTGATGCTGAACACCAATGATATTGATAAGATTCAGGAAATGGCCGCAGAGGGAAATGTGGGCAAAATCGACCTGCGCATCGGTGATATCTCCAAAGAACCGCTGCCCGGGCTGGATCTGGATATCACCGCCTCCAACTTCGGTAAATCTTCTTCCCGTGCTACGGACGAAGACAAGGCGGCGGGGATTGTACACATGGTACTGGAGTCCATCTGTCAGACTGCAGTCCTGATTTCGCAGGGAATGGACCTGAAAGATTTCGTACTCATCGGCAGCCTTACCAATTTCCCTGAGATTGAAGGTATCTGCAGGCTGATAAAGACCATGTATCCGGATGTGAACTTCATCGTGCCCGAGGATGGTGAATTTGCAACAGCCATCGGTGCGGCTCTGGCGGAGCAGTGCTGCCTGAAGCCGGTAACCGCGTAGCAGAAAGCGTAGCAGAAAGATAATACAGGCACTGGAGTTTTTACTCCGGTGCTTTTTCTTTGCTTTTTGAAAGAAATCGAATATAATAAAACAAGATGTTGATTAAGGCAAGGTGAAAAACGTGTGGAAAGAAAAAATACTTGTAACGGATACAGAAGATAATGTGGTATACGCAGGCAGCCGTATTCTGGCTTATGCAGATCTCTGGTGTGAACGCCCTTTTGCATACCCTGCAGGGAAAGGCGAGGCTGGGGATATTCTGGTTTATTTCGGACAGAATCTGCGTGATAAGAATGAAGAACTGGCCATTTTGGCGGAACAGAACTTCTGTCCTTCCATTCCGCCGGATGCAGAGAATGTACTGCTGGTAGGCCGTATCAGCAATCAGGAAGTAAAACCACTGCTGAAATGGAACCTTCCTTCTGATGGAAAGCAGCAGATTTATCTGGACACCATCTATGAACAGAATGAAATACGTGTTTTGCGGAAAAACAATGAAATCCATTTCCTTCTCAATGGTCAGACAATCAGCTGGAACCTTCTGCACCATGAAGCAGCGGCGGTATTGCTGAAAGACCGGGGCGTAAAATACTTTCATGCTGCCGATGGAACCGGGATGCTTCTGAAACCGCTGCTGACCGGGGAACTGTATTCTCCATATCTGGATGCGGAGCTGGTATATGGACGTCCTCTGAAACAGTTTCTTCAGAAGAAAATATATGAAAAGGCTATGGCTTTGTGTGAGGATGTAAGAGAGATTCATTTCGCATACAGCGGAAGAGGACTGAGTCTGAAGAAAGAAAAACTGTATCTGCGGGGAATGGAGTATTCTCTGTATGAATTTGAAGATGCGGAAAGTCTTATGACAGAAATTTCCGAAAAATCACAGAAATACAAGCAGCTTTCATCGGATGAAATAGAAGGATTGATTGCGCAGCCGCATTTTAACTCCTTCCGCTTCTGGGGCAGTGAAGAGTCCATCCGAAAAATGGGATTCCTGCTGCAGAAGTGCAGTATCACCAACACTACCGTACTTCTTACCGGAGAGAGCGGAACCGGCAAAACGTTTCTGGCCCAGGAAATCCACCGAAACAGCCGCCGCAGCCATGCACCGTTTGTTCATGTAAACTGTGCGGCGATTCCTTACCAGCTGATTGAAAGTGAGCTGTTCGGCTACGAAGAAGGTGCCTTTACCGGAGCCAGAAAAGGTGGGAAAAAGGGCTATTTTGAGCTGGCATACGGAGGTACTCTGTTCCTGGATGAAATTGGGGAAATACCACTGGCTCTGCAGGGCAAATTGCTGGAAGTACTTCAGAGCAAAACCTTTTATCAGGTAGGGGGGACCAGAAAACTGGAGACGGATGTGCGTCTGATTGCGGCAACCAATAAAAATCTGAAACAGATGGTCCGGGCTAAAAGATTCCGTGAAGATCTGTATTACCGTATCAATGTGTTTCCCATTGAGATTCCGCCTCTTCGCGAACGCAGGGATTCCCTGTACGGAATTGTAATGGATATTTTGCCGGATATCTGCAGCCGTCTGGAAATTGAGCCGCTGCTTCTGTCCAGTCAGGCATTTGAAAAGATGGCACAGTATCCGTGGCCGGGCAATATCCGTGAGCTGGAAAACATCCTCGAAAAGGCTGCAATTCTCAGCGACGGAAAAATCATTCTGCCGGAAGACATCATGCTTTCAGAAACCGAACCATTTACGGCAGCTGCAGTTACCCTGCAGGAAGTATTGGAACATGCAGAAAGGGATGCCATTGTAAATGCACTGCAGATGTTTCACGGTGACAAGAACAAGGCTGCAAAATATCTTGATATCAGCCGTTCCGGCATATTCGAAAAAGTGAAACGTTATCACATTCAGACGGAAGAGGTGGAAAGCAATGATTTTAGATAAGATAAAAGACCGTATTGGGAATTTTGAAGGACTTATGGGAATCTGCTATATGGACCTGACCACTGGTGAAAGCTGCAATGCAGGAAACTGTGATGTTTTTCCGGCGGAAGGCATGGTGAAGCTTCTCGTTCTGATTGAAGTATTCCGGCGCCTTGAAGAAGGCAGAATTCATAAAAACGATACATATGTATTAAAAAAAGAAGATTATCCCAGAACAACAGAGAGAACCGTCGGCGCACTGGAGCATATGCATGAGGGGGCAGTCCTTACCATGGAGGATCTGTACAAACTGAACTGTATTGTCAGTGACAATATGGCATTTAATATTCTTCTGAAACTTGTAGGAAAAGACTCTGTGAATAAAACACTTCAGGAATATGGATTCCGCAGAAGTGTCATTAACCGTCCAATCTATGATATGGAGAAAATAGCACAGGGGATTCAGAATTATATATCCGTACAGGAAATGGAGTCCCTTTTTCTCCGTATGTATAAGGGGCAGGTGATTTCAAACCGCGCCAGCAATAAAATCCTGGATATACTGTGTGATCACCAGAAAGGAAACATTCTTTCGTACTATTTCAGGGAAACGCATAAGATTGCACATCTGAGCAGTATCGATGAGCAGAACATCATGGATATGGGAATTGTATACGGGAGTCATCCGTTTATTCTGTGTATGGCGGCATCCGCACCCAATACGCGGAATGCAGAAAGTATCATGCGCGATATTACGCTGATGTGCTATAAGAACTCCAATAAAATCTGAAAACGCTGTCCTGAATGAAAAAAACGAAGCTGCAGTCCAAGAACGTGGATTGAGTCCGGAAAAATGGACTAAAGAGATGCGATTCAGCTGCGAAGGCAGAAACAGAAACAGCGGAATTCCACTGTTTTGCTGAAGTCAGCCTGCCTGTTAGGATTCTGCTAAGAATGGCACGAAACTTGCTTTTATAACTTATATAAAAGGTCAAGGACAGATTTGAGAGATGAACTTTTTTAGGGGACATTTTTATTGGAGGTTTATGAAATGAACGAAAAAGACAAGAAAAAATTTGTCATGCCGGATACGTTAATTATCGTAGCGGCAGTTGTACTGATCATGGCCATTTTATCCTGGGTTATTCCTTCCGGTACATATGACTATCAGGAAATGGACATTAACGGAAGAATCCGTAATGTAGCGATCGATGGTACTTATCATGTAATCGACAAGTCCGAAGTTGCACCAACCGGTTTCCTCGGTTTCTTTGCAGCACTCTACCGCGGCTGTGTTGACGCTGCTGACATTATCTTTGTAATCTTATGCTGCTGCGGTACTTTCGGCGTTATGGTTAAGACCGGTGCATTCCACGCTGGTATCGGTTCCATTCTGAAAGTTCTGGGAAACAAGGAAATGCTGATTGTTCCTATTCTGATGCTGATCTTCGGTGCATGCGGTTCTCTGTTCGGTATGGCATCTGAATTCTACGGATTCTACCCTCTGATCATCGGTCTGGGTATTGCGATGGGTTATGACGCAATGTTCGGTTTCGGTCTGATTGCACTGGGTGAATTCACCGGATTCATGGGTGCTACCATGAATCCTTACACCGTAGGTATTGCACAGACTATCGCTGGTGTTGACCTGTACTCCGGTTTCGGTTACAGAGCAATCTGCTGGGCTGGTTTCATGACTGCTGCTATCGTATACGTTATGTTATACGGCAGAAAGGTTAAGAAGAACCCTCAGCTGTCCGTTGTTTACGGCGACAGCAATGTACATGCATTCTCCAACGGTGCACTGGACGCTTACAAGTTCGGTACCAGAGAAGCTCTGATTATCGTAGACGTAGTGGTTACTCTGGTAATCCTGATGCTGGGTCTGATGAAGTGGGGCTGGGACTATCCTCAGCTGTGCGGTCTGTTCCTGATCATGTCCATGGTAGCTGCCGGTATCGCTGGATGGAATCCAAACAAGTGGTGTGCTGAATTCATCGACAGCGCAAAGACTGTAGTTTGGGGCTGCATCCTGACTGGTGTAGCTAAGGGTATCGTAGTTGTTATGAACGACGCTATGATTATGGACACCGTAATCTTCTACCTGTCCAACCTGCTGAAGAACGTTCCAAGCGCACTGTCTGCACAGATGATGCTGCTGGTACAGACTCTGATTAACTTCTTTATTCCTTCCGGTTCCGGCCAGGCTGTAGCAACCATGCCTATCATGTCTCAGCTGTCTGACCTGATTGGTGTTTCCCGTCAGACTGCATGTCTGGCATTCCACTTCGGTGATGGTCTGTCCAACATCCTGTGGCCAACTGCTGACATCGTAATCATCTGCGGTATCGGTAACATCAAACTGGAAAAGTGGTATAAGTTCTTCCTGCCAATCTGCGGTATCCTGTATGTATTACAGATGGTATTCGTTCAGGTTGCAGTTATGACTGGATTCTAAATAATAATACAGGCAGGGAACCGATGGTATGGGTATACGGGTCATAATTGACCGCAAATGTGCATATCGGGCAGTTCCCTGCCCCATTATCTTATTAAGGAAAAGACAAAATGAACGTTGATATTTATTCAAAGGGTAATCTGATTAAGCTTTTTGATCTGGATCAAGATTTTATTATCGATTTGAAATATGCAACTCCGGACAACTTCACCGGGGAAAAGATTTACCGTTCTGCAGAATGCTACATGGACCGTCATACTGCAGAAATTTTAATCAAAGCAAGAGATATCTTTAAGAAAGATAGATACAGAGTGAAAATCTGGGATGCATACCGTCCCATCAGTGCACAGGCAAAATTCTGGGAAGTGATGCCGGATGACAATTTTGTGGCAAGACCGCCTGATATGTCCAAAATTAAGGTATTCAGACCGACTCATATGAATGGGCTGTGTGTGGATGTAACCTTAACGGATATGGATGGCAATGATATTGAAATGCCTACATATTTCGATGATATGTCAGAACGTGCAGCACTTGGCTATGTCGGACATACAGAAGAAGGCAGAAAGAACGGTACTTATCTGAAAGATGTGATGGAAAGCGTTGGTTTCCAGGCTTATGAAGGCGAATGGTGGCATTTTTATGATGTAACCACGGAACCGACACCGTTCATGGACTATCAGATTTAGAGTAAGGAGAATTAAAATGGATGGAATTCTGGATCCATATATGGAGATACTGAAAAACTGGAAGCAGATGCATGGGACTACAGACCGGCGGACATACTGGTCAGCATTGCTTACTGCCCTGGTTATCCTGGCAGTACTGATCTGGTTTGGTGAAAAGATCCCGGGACTGAATATTCTGGTAAAAGGATTTCTCCTGCTGATGGCAGTACCTTTTTTCACTGCTACCATTCGGCGCCTGCATGATGTGGACAAGTCAGCATGGAATCTTCTGTTTCTGATGATTCCGGTTGTTGGTTTTTTTGGAATTTTTCTGTTTTTAATCACAGACAGTCATGAAAATTCCCGCTTTTCTGCGGTATAACATAGACCCCTTTATCGTTATGATATTAAAAATTGACCGCACAGGCCATATGCCTGTGCGGTCAGTTTTTATATTAAGAACATTATTTCATGCAGCTGCTGCAGAGCTGGCAGCCGGTTGGAGTTCCGGCACAGCCGCCCAGAGCAGTTTCACGCAGCTCAAACGGCAGGGACAGACCAACCTTGTACATGGCATCTACCATTTCATCGAATGGAATCGGATGCTTTACACCGGCCAGTGCCAGCTGGGCACTGGTGAAGGCATTGGATACGCCGATGGCGTTTCTGCTCTGGCAAGGGGATTCTACAAGTCCTGCAATCGGGTCGCAGACCAGTCCCAGCAGGTTCGACAGAGCCAGAGATGCAGCCTGCAGACAAACCTGCGGGCTGCCGCCCAGAAGCTGGGCGGCGGCCGATGCCGCCATGGCGGAGGCGGCGCCCACCTCCGCCTGGCAGCCCGCTTCCGCCCCGGAAACGGATGCATTACGCATGATAATATAGCCAACGGCACTTGCATTTAAAATTCCTTCATAAATGGCATCTTCACCGAGACCGTAATCTTCACAGATGGAAAGGATGGTGCCAGGAATCACTCCGGAAGAACCGGCAGTAGGGGCAGCCACAATCAGCCCCATGGAAGCGTTCACTTCCAGAACAGCCATGGCGTAGGCGATGGCTTTGGAAAGCGTGGTTCCGCAGAGAGCTGGCTGAGCAGATTTTGCTCCGAAAGCAGACTGCCATACTGCTTTTGACTCACCGCCCAGAAGTCCGCCCATGGATGGTACCGGGTTTTCGATCGGATCGTGAGTAGAGTCCTTCATAATCTGAATGGAACGGGCCAGCTTTTCATAAACTGCCTCGCGGGTGGTTTCACCCAGAGTCATCTCCCGGTGGAGCATTGCCTGGGAAATGGTCATATTTTCACCGGCACAGAGGGCCAGCAGAGATTCGCCATTGATAAAATCCATAATTCTGTACCTCCTTATACCTGAATCACAAGAGTTTTGTGAATGTGTTCGTGACTGTTGATGGAATCAATGATTTCCGGCGGAATATAGTGGTCTGATTCGATGATGGTGTATGCAGTTTCACCTCTGGCTTCACGATAAAGACGCATGAATGCGATATTGACCTGACGTTCAGCCAGGCAGCTTGCAATGTGTGCTACCACACCAGGCTTGTCAGACTGCTTTACGATAAGAGTGCTGTATTCACCGGTAAAGTCTACATCAATACTGTTGATTTTTACGATTTTCATACGGCCGCCGCCCACGGAGACTCCGCGGACAAACTGGGTACGGCCTTTGCCATTATGCATGACAATATCCGCGGTGTTGGGATGAAGACCTGAGGTAGTGTGGTCTTCCGTAAAGCTGAATTCTAAACCCTGCTGTTCCGCAATGGAAAAGGCATCACGGATCCGCACGTCGTCAGGAGCAAAGCCCAGAATACCGCCAAGCAAAGCACGGTCGGTACCGTGGCCGCGGTAGGTTTTGGCGAAGGAACCGTACAGGGTGAATTCCACCTTGACGATTTCTTCCTGGAACAGTTTCCGTGCCATCAGGGCGATGGAGACAGCCCCAGCAGTGTGGGAACTGGATGGACCAATCATATTTGGACCAATTACATCAAAAATACTGGTATAGTTCATGCTAATCTCCTTTTAAATACAAAATATCTACATTCCATACAGAAATACCAGAAGCGGCATGGTAATGATACAGGAAAGAAGTGTAAGGGATCCGACGGCACTGGCGTACGATGCCTCATCATCGTAGAGCGATGCAAACTGTGCCACCATATTAGCAGTTGGAGCTCCGGCTGCCAACAGAGAAATCAGGAGAATCTGCTTTCCATTTTCAACGAGACCGGTCATACCGGTCGCCTTGATTACAATCAGAATAATGGCTGGACAGACAAGCATACGGATTGCCATAACCAGGTAAATCTTTGGACTGCAGAGCAGCTGGCGAAGGGAAATCTTTGCCATGAGCATGCCGATGCTGAACATGGAAAGCGGTCCGATCATTCCTCCGACTTCTGCGACGGGGGCACCCACCAGATCAGGCAGGCGGATACCTGCAAACATCATGGCGAGCCCGGCAAAGACGGCTATCACATTCACATTGGTCAGAACTTTTTTAATCTGGAATCCTTCACCGGAGAAAGTATTAATCAGGTGACTCCAGAAAAGGAAGGTCTGTATGGTGAAATATCCTGCAGTATAAATAAGCCATTCCGGTCCCAGAATCGAAGTTACAATTGGGAACAGAAGATTCACCGAGTTGGAGTAAATAGAGGACGCATATTCTACTTTCGACAGGCGGAATATTTTTTTCGCACCGGTACATACAGAGATGATAATTATTTGAAAAAGGAGTCCGGCAGCCAGGGATAGCAGAAGACCGCGGCCCAGTTCCGGCGTATATTCCGTCTGGAAGCAGTTTATAATTGCACAGGGGCCGAAAATATAAAGTACAATTTTGGAAATGATAGATACATCGTCTGTTTTCAGAATCTTTACTTTTACGGCCAGAATGCCCATGAACATAATCAGAAAAAGCTGAAATATTTTTTTCATTAAAAGAATGCTGATCACAGTTTCACCTCTTGTATTGTCTTATTGGGAATTGGGCAGTGCAATGTTTTAAAACCTGCCTCCCGTGCCAGCTCTGCGGCCTGATCAAAGGCCCAGTCCAGTTTTCCTGCCTCGTGGCAGTCGCTGTTGATCATAATACGGCCGCCTGCTTCATGAATCATGCACAGCAGCGGCAGGGAAGGGTATGGAGTACTGCGGTAGTTCTTTGCCATGGCACCGGTGTTGATTTCGAAAATTTTACCGGCGGAAGCTAATGCTTTTATGGCATGGCGGGCTGCCTCCAGGTAACGGGGATGTTCCGTATCAAACAAGGGCTTCTTTCCCTTCGCAGAACGAAGCTCTTCGAATTTCGTCAGCAAATCCAGATGGCCGACAATCTGCACATCCGGGTCATCTGAGAAGGAAGCCAGTGTTTCATAGTAGTCTTCTGCCAGAGCAAGGCTGTCACCGTTATAGAGGTTTCTGACAGCCCATTCCATGGCTTCCTCAGTCCAGTCCACGTAGATATAGCAGCCTCCGTCGGCTGGAATAATGCCTCCGGGGTATTTTTCCGGCAGGGATTCACACGGTTTGAAGAAGGCGTGAACCGAGCCGATGGCATAGTCAAAGTTTGCTGCAGAATCATCACCGTAACGGTCCTGTTCGATGCCGCAGAGAATCTGAATCCTGTCCTTATATTTTTCTGCCAGCTGGCGGATTTCCGTATAGTACATTTCCGTCTGCTCCCGGCTCATGCAGTAACCTTCGTCAAAGGATGTATAGCAGTGTCCGGAAAATCCGAGCACATCAAAACCCGCCGAAATCGCGTCCAGGACCATTTTTTCCGGCGAGTTTTTTCCGTCGCAGTATGAAGTATGGGTGTGAAGATTCACTTTCATGTTTACTTCGTCATTTTCTCCTGTTTCACTTTGTGGTCGATGACGTGACGGGAGGCCAGTTCTTTCTGGATGTCTTCCAAACTGATACCCATTTCAATCATCATTACCATTACATGATACACCAAGTCTGCGATTTCGTAAATGGTTTCTTTTTTATCGCCGGCTTTGGCTGCGATAATGACTTCTGTAGACTCTTCACCAATTTTTTTCAGGATTTTATCGATACCTTTTTCAAAAAGGTAAGTTGTGTAGGAACCTTCTTTTTTCTCGGTTTTGCGGCCTTCTATGAGCTCCATGAGACCTTCCGGACTGAATCCCACGTTTTCCGGATTCAGATAAACCAGGTCGTTGAAGCAGGAATCCGTACCCAGGTGGCAGGCAGGTCCTTCTTTCAGAACGCTGACTACCAGAGCGTCACGGTCACAGTCGGCTTCAATGCTGCAGATGTGCTGGTAATTGCCGGAGGTATCGCCCTTGAGCCACAGCTCCTGGCGGGATCGGCTCCAGAAGCAGGTGAGGCCTTTTTCCATGGATATTTTCAGGCTTTCTTCGTTCATATATGCCAGAGTCAGCACTTTTTTCGTTTCTGCATCCTGTACAATGGCAGGAATCAATCCTTTTTCGTCAAATTTCAACTGGTTTATGGTAACCATTTTGTTCTCCTTTATCTTTATCTCACGTTGATACTGCATTTTTTCAGTTCCGCTTTCAAATCAGGAATCGTAACTTCTCCGAAGTGGAAGATAGAGGCTGCCAGGCCTGCATCCACCTTTGGAATCCGCGTAAACAGGTCCACGAAGTGCTGTATATTGCCTGCACCGCCGGATGCAATCACCGGCACAGTGCTGAATTCACAGACGGCTTCCAGCATTTCAAGGTCAAAACCGCCTTTTACACCGTCTGTATCGATGCTGTTCAGTACGATTTCACCGGCACCGTTGGCGATGCCTTTCTTAATCCATTCCAGAGCATCAATACCTGTGTTTTCTCTGCCACCCCTGGCGAAGACACAGAATCTGCCGTCCACGCGCTTGGCATCTACAGAGAGAACCACACACTGGTCGCCGTATTTCTTTGCAGCTTCCAGGATCAGGCCCGGGTTGCGGAGAGCGCCGGAATTGACACTGACCTTATCTGCACCGCATTTCAGAACACGGTCGAAGTCTTCTACCGTATTAATTCCGCCGCCGACAGTCAGCGGGATGAAGATGGTACGGGCAACTTCCGTCAGAATGTCGGTAAAGAGAGCGCGGCCTTCTGCAGATGCAGTAATGTCGTAAAACACCAACTCATCAGCACCGTTGTCGGAATAATATTTTGCCAGGCTGACCGGTGAGGATACGTCGGACAGGTTCAGAAAGTTGACTCCCTTCACCACACGGCCGTCCTTCACGTCCAGACAGGGAATAATTCGCTTGGTAATCATTTCTTTTCGGCTCCTTTCACAATCTTTGCCGCTTCGGCCAGATCTATGGCACCGGTATACAGGGCTTTGCCAAGGATGGCTCCATATAGATTCATATCAGCCAGTGCTCTTACATCATCCAGGGCGGAAACGCCGCCGGAAGCCATGATGTCCAGTTGAAACTGACCGGATAAGCCTGCGTAAAGCTGCCGGTTAGTACCCTTCATGGCTCCGTCGCGGGAAATGTCGGTACAGATGATGGTTTTCACACCGATATCTTCCATCTTTCGGCAAAATTCGCCGCACGTCACATCGGTCGTTTCTGTCCAGCCTTTGATGGCGACCAGGCCGCCGCGAATGTCCACACCTACAGCGATGGCATCCCGGCCAAATTCCCTGATTGCTGCTTCCACAAAGCCCGGTTCCGTGATGGCTGCCGTACCCAGAATGAGCCGGTCCACACCAATATTGCGGTAAGTTTCAATGGTCTGAAGGGAACGGATGCCGCCGCCAAGTTCTGTATACAGATTTGTTTCACTGACGATTCTGCGGATGGTTTCCAGATTCGGGGTGGTTCCCAGTTTGGCGCCTTCCAGATCTACCAGATGGAGATTTTCCGCACCTTTTGCTTCAAACTGGGCTGCAAATTCAGCAGGATTGTCGCTGTAGACAGTCATCTGGTCATAATCACCCTTTAGAAGACGGACCGCACAGCCCTTATATAAATCAATTGCAGGAAATAGTTTCATGTTTCAGGTTCCTCCTTACAGCCACTTACAGTTCACAGAAGGCCTTCAGAATGGAAAGACCAACCTTACCGCTTTTTTCCGGGTGGAACTGGCAGCCGTAAACATTGTCTTTCTGCACTGCTGCGGTGAGTAGGGCACCGTATTCCGTATCGGCGATGACGGACTCCTTACAGTCTGCCGCGTAGAAGGAGTGGACGAAGTAGACACAGTCGCCGTTTTCAATATACTTGAAAATTGGGCTTGTTTCACGGTTTTTCGGAAAAATCAGACCATTCCAGCCGATGTGCGGAATCTTATACGTTTCCGGAATCACACCTTTCATGGATACCACACGGCCGGGAATCAGACCAAGACCCTCATGAATACCATACTCCTCACCAGTATCAAACAATAGCTGCATACCCAGGCATATCCCCATCAGCGGCTTGCCGCTGCGGGCCTCGCCGATAACCACCTGATCCAGTCCGTTTTCACGGAGCCTGGCAGCTGCATCACCGAATGCACCAACACCCGGCAATATTATTTTGTCTGCAGCACGGATTTCTTCCGGATTACCTGTGACGAGTGCTTCTGCTCCAATGGCATCCAGGGAGCTTCGCAGGGAAAAGAGATTCCCTACACCGTAATCAATAATTGCAATCATGTTACAGAACTCCTTTCGTTGATGGAATCTGACCGCCCAGGGAAGGGTCAATTGCTGCAGCCTGCTTCATAACACGGCCGAAGGCTTTGAAGGCGCCTTCGATGATGTGGTGGGAGTTCGTTCCTGCAAGCTGCTGGAGGTGAAGGGTCACTCCGGCTTTGCGGGTGAAGGCCAGGAAAAATTCTTCGACCAGTTCTGTATCGAAGGTTCCAACCTTTTCTGTCGGAATCTGAAGACCGTATCCGAGATAACTTCTGCCGGAAATATCTGCAGCGCATAAAATCAGGGACTCATCCATTGGCAGAATGATATTGCCGTAACGGTGAATGCCGGCCATATTGCCCAAAGCTTCTGCAAAAGTACTTCCCAGGCAGATGCCGATGTCCTCCACACTGTGGTGGTCGTCCACATTGGTGTCACCCTGACAGGTTACGTCCAGGTCGAAGCTGCCGTGACGCGCAAAGAGGGTCAGCATATGGTCCAGAAAACCCACGCCGGTATCAATATTACTGATGCCGCTGCCGTCCAGATTCAGAGAGAGGGTAATACTTGTTTCCATGGTATTTCTTATTATTTCGGCCGTTCTCATGACATTTCCTCCAGTATTTCTCTGATTTTTTCAAGAAATGTTTTCATTTCTTCTTTTGATCCGATTGTAATTCGGTTGTAGTCTGTAATTTCCGGTTTTGCGAAGTGGCGGATCAGTACACCGCGGGCCTTCAGTTCCTCATAGAGGGCAGTGCCGTCAATCTGCGGGGATTTTACGAAGAGAAAGTTGGCCATAGATGGAATCACGGTGAATCCCAGATTCCGAAGTGCATCCGCTGTATACTGCCGGGTATCCATGATCCGCTGACAGTTTGCTGCGTAATAATCGTTGGAATCCACTGCTGCGATGGCTGCAGTCTGGGTGAGACGGTTGATGCTGTACGGATTGGTAGAGTACTTGAGCCGGTCCAGATCTGCAATCAGCTGCCGGTTTGCAATGGCGAAACCAAGACGGGCACCTGCCATGGAGCGGGATTTGCTGAAGGTCTGAACAACCAGAAGGTTTTCGTAATCGGCTGTCAGCCGGACCGCCGAAGCGGCACCAAAGTCTACATAGGCTTCATCAATCAGAACCACCTTATCGGGATTTGCATCCAGAATCTGACGGATCTGTCCCAGGGAAAGGGCAAGTCCGGTCGGCGCATTTGGATTAGCGATACAGATCAGACCGCCTTCCTGTCCGGGGCCGGTCAGGCTGCAGTAATCTGCAGGATCCAGGGTGAAATCCTCCAGGAGCGGGACCTGCACTGCATCAATCTGATGGAGGTCTGCATACACCGGATAAAAGCCGTAACTGATAGAAGGAAACCATGCTTTTTTTCCATCTCCTGCAAATGCCATGAAGGCGAAATTGAGGATGTCATCAGAGCCGTTGGCAAGATAAACGTTTTCTCTGCCAACTCCGTAGAGAGCTGCAAGGCGTTCCTTCAGAACCAAACATTCCGGATCAGGGTAAAGCCGAAGATCGGCAATTTCCCGTGCATTGACTGCAGCAATCACTTCCGGAGAAGGCGGATAAGGGGATTCATTGGTATTCAGTTTAATGTACTGCATCTGTTTTGGCTGTTCGCCAGGCGTATATACATCCAGTCCCGCGAAGCGGCGGTTTAAGTATTTGCTCATGATTCCTTCCTTTCACAGCTATTCTTCTTCGAATCTTATGGTGACACTTCTGGCGTGTCCACTGAGTCCTTCCGCCTCAGCAAAATATGCCACATCATCGGCAACCTGCTGCAGTGCACTGCGGGTATAGTAACTGTACTGATACTTCTTTACGAAATCATCCACAGACAGCGGACTGGAGAATTTGGCTGTGCCGCTGGTCGGCAGGGTGTGGTTTGGTCCTGCAAAATAGTCACCCAGTGCTTCCGGACAATTCTTTCCCAGAAAGACAGAACCGGCGTGACGGATTTCTTCCAGGTAGTCGAATGGGTTGTCAACGCAGATTTCCAGGTGTTCCGGTGCGATTTCATTGGCAATTTCAATGGCTGTATGCAGGTCATCTGCCACGATAATTTTGCCGTTGTTATCGATGGAGGCTCTGGCGATTTCTTCCCGAGGCAGCCGCTTCAGCTGGCGTTCCAGCTCTTCGCTGACCGCTTCCGCCAGATCCATGGAGTCGGTTACTAAAACAGCACTGGCCATTTTATCATGTTCTGCCTGAGACAGCATGTCAGCAGCTACATATTTTGGATTGCAGGTTCCGTCTGCCACCACCAGAATTTCGGAAGGACCGGCAATCATATCAATGGCTACCCGGCCGTAAACCTGTTTCTTAGCTTCCGCAACAAAGGCGTTGCCGGGACCGGTGATTTTATCTACTGCCGGAATGGTTTCCGTACCGAAGGTGAGGGCTGCGATGGCCTGTGCTCCGCCGATTTTGAAAATGCGGTCAATGCCGGCAATCTTTGCTGCGGCCAGGATGACCGGATTGATCACTCCGCCCTTGGAAGGGGAAACCATGACAATTTCCTTTACTCCGGCAATTTTGGCAGGAATAGCGTTCATCAGAACGGAGGAAGGATAGGAAGCGGTACCGCCTGGTACATAGAGACCGACTTTATCCAGAGGAACCACTTTCTGCCCCATGATAATCCCCGGTTTTTCAGGGGTGCTGATAAGGAAACTGTTTCGGATTTGTTTCTCATGGAAGCTGCGGATGTTGGCGGCAGCCCGTTCCAGCACGCCGATGAACTGAGGACCAACATCCTCAAAGGCTGCTTCAAATTCTGCTTCCGATACTTCCAGGGAGAAGTCCTCATCGGCAAATCCGTCGAATTTACGGCAGTATCGGCGGAGTGCTTCGTCTCCATTTTCTTTTACATCGGCCAGAATACCGGTTACGATATCTTCTACATTGATCTGATCCATACCCCGGGCAAAGATTTCACCGTTAGGTACTTCTCCATATTTCATAATCTTAATCATAAGCGGTTACTCCTTTATATTCTTACGTATCTTTTTTACAAGGGACTCAATTTCGCGGTTCTTGAATTTAAAGCTTACTTTATTGGAAATGAGGCGGGCACTGATGGGAACGATAGTTTCCAGTACCTCCAGATTGTTTTCGTAAAGGGTGGTTCCGGTTTCCACGATATCCACGATTACATCGGACAGCCCCAGAATCGGAGCGATTTCAATGGAACCCTGCAGCTTGATAATATCAATTTCTCTGCACCGGCTGGTATAGTAATCCAGTGCAATGTTGCTGAACTTGGTTGCAACACGAAGGGTTCTTCCGGTGTTGTCCCGGAAATTTTTCGGTCCGGCTACAGCCATGCGGCATTTGCCCATGTTCAGGTCCAGCAGTTCGTAGATGTCCGGCTGGTATTCCAGCAAAATATCTTTACCGGCTACACCGATATCAGCGGCACCGCGTTCCACATAGATGGCCACATCGGATGGCTTGACCCAGAAATAGCGGATGCCTGCCTGCGGATTTTCGAAAATCAGTTTGCGGCTGTCTTCTTTGATTCCTTCGCAGGGGTAGCCTGCTGTCTCAAACAGATCATACACTTTTTCGCCAAGCCGGCCCTTCGGCAGGGCCACATTAATCATCGGTTTACTGGAATTCATGTTCATAAGCCTCCTTCAAAGTACCACCTTCGAATTTCATCAGTTTCCGGTAACGGAGTTTTTTTGGAATCTGCCGCTGTGCCTGAACGGTATATCCTGCAGCTGTCAGATCCTGTACTGCTTCAAAAAGCTTGTCCGGAGCAGCTGTTTTCTGGTACAGAAGGAGAATGTCCACGTCGTAGCCTTCCAGCGATGTATCGTAATCCTCAATCAGATCCATGTATATGGCAAAACCGATGGCGCCGGATTTTTTGCCCATTTTGTCCATCAGCACGTCGTACTGGCCTCCGGAGAGTACACCGGTAGGAATTCCGTTGATATAGCCCCGGAAGAGCACGCCGTTGTAGTAGCTCATATCATTGACGATGGAAAAATCCAGATATATGGAAGTAAAGCCCTGCATTGTAAGTACGTCGCAGATAGTTTCCAGTTCCTCGATGGCCTGATCCATGGTTTCATTGAGACTGATGGACCTGAGTGTTTTCAGTACATTTGTCATGGAGCCGTAGGTGGTGGCAAGGGTAATGGCAGTTTCCCGGTATTCCTCCGGCAGACGGAGACTGTCGAAGAGCGCGTGGATTCCATGACTGTTTTTTTCACGGAGCAGGGTCAGAAACTTATCTTCATTCTTCGGCGAAAGCTTCACTTCCTGGAGGAACCCCTGGAGAATTCCCATATGAGAAATGTCCAGTATATAACTGTCTGTCAGAGCAGCAAGACTTTTTGCCGCAAGAATAAGGACCTCGCTGATGTGGTAGATATCCAAATCTCCCATACATTCGAGGCCCATCTGCATGATTTCCTTATATGTGTTCGTACTCTTGGAGGTGCGGTAGATATTTTCGTTGTAATACACCTTCTGAACTGTATCGGGACAATCCTGAAAATTCTTCACAATAGAAAGCGTTACATCGGGTTTCAGTGCAAGCAGTTTACCATTGGTATCGGTAAAGGTGATGATACTGCCGCCGGCCAGGAAGTCCTTATTGGTCACATACAAATCGTATTCCTCGAACTTGTTCATCTTGTAATGGACGAATCCGTACTGTTCGTATAAATGTCGAAGGTTGAGAATATTAATGTCTTCCTGCTTCAGGTTGATGTTCTTGTTCAGTTTCATGAATATTTCCGGGATTTCCTTTCTGAATATTGTGAGTGATAATAAAAAACCACACTCATACATTAACACATTATCGTGATAAAGTAAAGGGGCGGGACATATTTTTTTCTGTCTTTTTTTCTGTACATGTGGTATGATACAGAAAGGTGCAAATCATCTTCATTGAAAGGATTCTATATGAATAAAAAACATCTGTTTAAATCTGTTCTGCTGGCACTGCTGTGTGTCCTCTTTATCATCTGTCTTTCGGTGACACTGACAGTCATGTTCCGACCAATTTATTACTGGGATATTCAGAACCTGGAAATCGGTCAGCGTTATAATATTCCTGCGGAAATCTGCCGCCTGAATTATGATGTACTGATTGATTATAACCTGGCCTGGGGACCTGATGTGCTGGAATTTCCAAACTTCAAAATGTCTGAAAACGGACGCATTCACTTCGAAGAGGTGAAGGTGATTTTTGTTGCATGCCAGTATGCGGCCCTGGTTGGACTGGCTGGTTTCATCGGACGGATTGTCTGGCAGAAACGTCAGGGGGATAAGGACTTCCGCTGGATGCGGTGGACTGGCTGGGTGGCACTTGCTCTTGTTACTGCCGTGGGCGGGCTGATTGCCGCCAACTGGGATCTGGCTTTTGTGCTGATGCACAAGCTGCTGTTTAATAATGACCTCTGGATTTTCGACTGGCGGACGGATCCGATTATTCTGATTCTGCCGGATGAATTTTTCATGCACTGCGGCATTATGATTATGGTGCTGGTGGTAGTCTTTGTAATTGGATGCCGCCTGCTGGCAAAGAAGCTGGAGAGTGAATCCGTATGAATCGAAACTGGGAGACATGAAAAGGGTTTAGGCCCTTTTTTATTATGTAGGAAATATCGTTCCGATATTTCCGGAATAACAAGAAAGTCTACCGCTGAAAATATAATCGGCGGAGCCGACTTTCTTATTTTTTTGCAAACTAAGTGTTGACAAGTAAAGTTGTCAATGATATACTGCAGTTATAAAAGAAATGACAAGAATAGTTGTCAAAATGAAAATAAAAGTTGTCAGAAAGGAGTGTGTACTATGCCACTGTATAACAGGCTGAAAGAATATCGGGCACGGATTAATGTGAATCAGTCTGAAATGGGAAAGCTGGTGGGAGTATCCCGCCAGACCATCAGTCAGATCGAGCGGGGCGATTATTCACCGTCGGTAACGCTGGCACTGAAAATTGCGAAAGTGTGCGGTGCAAGGGTTGAGGATATTTTTGAATATGAGGAGGATGGAAACGATGAACAGCAACAGCATGAATGAAAAGATTAAAAAAGAAAACCGCAAGGCACTGAAAATATTTATTCCGATGATCATAGCAGCAGGGCTGATTGGCGGTGTGTTTGGGTTCTTCAGTCAGACGGAATGGATGCAGAACTTTTTCGCAGACTTCGGCGGGAATCTGGATAAAGCGGTGTACCTGACGATTCCTTATCTGGTTATCGTTACAGTGGTGGTCACATTCCTGACCGGACTGATGTATTACCGTAAAGCGAAAAAGGATTATAAGGGTTTCGAAGATCTGGAACGTTCCGTAACCAGTGATGAGGATGAAGAAAAACTGGATTTGATTTACCAGAAGGCAGATTGTACGCTCAGCATTTCCCTGATTATCATTAACATAGGCACGCTTTTCAGCTATATGTTCTTTGGTATTTTCATGAATTATCTGATTCCGCTTCTGGATGCCTGGAAATTCGGAATCGTCATTATCACAATCGCTGTATTTCTGACTGGTATGTTTGCAGGTTTTAAAATTCAGCAGATGTCGGTAGACCTGGTGAAGCGGATGAACCCGAAGATGCGTGGCAGTGTTTATGATATGAAGTTCAGCAAGAAATGGGAAGAAAGCTGCGATGAAGCAGAGAAGCTGATGATTTATAAAGCCAGCTACAAGGCGTTTCAGACTGCAAATCTGACCTGTACCATACTTTGGATTTTAACCTGTCTGGGTGATATGCTTCTCCACTTCGGTGCTCTGCCGGTGGTAACAGTATCGGTTATCTGGATTGTCATGTCAGCAAGCTACTATATCGAAAGCTTCCGTCTGGAACACGGAAAGCACAGCAAATAAATGAAAAGGGAAGTGACTGCCGTCCGGCAGCCACTTCCCTTTTTCTGTAGTTTATTCCCGAATATAATAATATTTTAGCAAGAGATTTTGATTTTAGAAGAGCAGACCCCATGCCAGGAAGCCCAGACATGCGATAATACCAGTGTAAATCAGGATTACAACCAGGTAACCCATAACGTTTCTTGCGGACAGACCAGCAACACCCAGAGCAGGCAGAGCCCAGAATGGCTGAATCATGTTGGTCCACTGGTCACCCCAAGCAATTGCCATAGCAGCACGTCCGTATTCTACGCCCATTTCTGTAGCAGCAGGCATTACGATTGGAGCCTGTACAGCCCACTGACCGCCGCCAGAAGGTACGAAGAAGTTGATGATACCTGCAGACAGGAAGGTGAATACAGGGAAGGTTACATCGTTGGAGATGTTAACGAAGAAGTCAGCAATGATACCAGCCAGGGAAACACCACCGTCATTCTTTGCAACCATCAGGCCCATGATACCAGCATAGAATGGGAACTGAAGCAGGATGCCTGCAGCGCCTGCAGCAGCATCGCTGATTGCGTCTACATACTTTCTCAGGTCACCGTGGAGCAGGATACCCAGGAACATAAAGATCATATTTACGATATTCAGACCCAGGTTAAAGCCGCTGGTAGCGAAGTAGTAAATGATATAAGCAAATCCCAGAACCAGAGTGATTGCCCACAGAATCTTGCTGTGTTCAATCTTTTCTGCAGGTGTATCAACGGTGTACTTTCTTTCTTCCTCTTCAACCAGCAGTGCAGGGTCTACCAGAACAGTCTGTTCTTTGGAAGGATGCATTGCATAGTTTACCAGAGGCATGGTTAACAGAATTACAACACACATACCCAGGTTTACCGGATGGAAGATGGTGTCGCTGGTTGGTGCCTGATACAGAACTTCCAGAATGGTGGAACCGGTGGACAGCTGCAGAGGTACGGAACCGGACAGACCTGCGTGCCAGATAACGAAACCGGAATATGCAGCAGCAATCAGCAGCGGATAGTCCACGTCTCTTACTCTCTTCGCTACTTCCTTAGCCAGCAGTGCACCGGCAATCAGACCGAAGCCCCAGTTGAGCCAGCAGCAGATGGTGGATACGAAGGTAACGATGATGATTGCGCTCTTCTTATCCTTTGCTGTAGATGCAATCGCACCCAGTGCCTTCTTGCAGACAGATGCGGATGCCATCGCAGAACCGAGAACCAGAACCAGAGCCATCTGCATGGAGAATGCCAGCAGATTCCAGAAGCCGGAATCCTGGCCCCACGCCTTAACCATGGTTACAGGACCCTGCTGGGTGCCAACCATAGCACCAATGAATACTACGATTGTCAGGATGATTGCGAATAAAAATGGGTCAGGCAGCCAGCGGTTTACAACACGCACACAGCCGTTTGTGAATTTTTTAAACATAATAACTCCTCCTACAACAATGTGTTATACAAAATTTGTGAATAAAATGTGTATAACGACAAATAAACTACAAATAAAGTTTAGTACTCTGCTAAATAATTGTCAAGTATTTGTAATAAAATGTTAAAATGATTAAATTTAATTTAATGAAAATTGTTTCAAAACACAAAAATTTTACAAAAGTCTTGTATTGTTCATATAATGTATCTGGCTCATGTTTTTGCATTATTTTGCAGAAGGAGTTATTTGTCACAGTAGGGTGAGATTTGCCGGATTTTGTTTGACACTGAAAGGTGTACAGGATAAAATAGGAACGCAGGACGAAATGTGCTGCAGGAGGAACGACATGATTAAATTGAATACATTTTTTGAAACAGCGGACAAATATGCGGAAGAATGCATCCGCATCCGCCGGGATTTACATATGTACCCGGAAGCAGGATGGACGGAATTCAGGACAACTGCCAAGGTGCTGGAGTTTCTGGAAACAGAAGATTTCCGTGCAGAACTGGGAACGGATATCATTAACCCGGATTACGTGATGGCATATCCGGGAGAAGAAGAACTGATGGCACACCGTTTCCGTGCCATGAGCCAGGGCGCAGACCGTTCCATCATCCGCAGAATGGAGGAAAAGGGCGGTTATTCCGGAGCCATGTTTACCGTAGAAGGAGCAGAAGATGGTCCGACCGTGATTCTTCGGTTTGATATGGACTGTATGGGGGTAGACGAACCGGAAGATAATGCACATTATCCGTATGCTATGGATTTTGCTTCGAAGAATGCAGGTCTGATGCACGCCTGCGGCCACGATGCCCACACTGCCATGGGGATGGTGGTGACCCGGATTCTCTACGAAAACCGCCATCTTCTGAAGGGGAAGGTAAAGGTAATCTTCCAGCCGGCAGAAGAAGGCGTGAGGGGAGCTTATGCCATGGTGCAGAGCGGAATCGCCGATGACGGAGATTTTGCACTGGGCATACATATCTACCCGTCCGACGGCCCGTACACTGCACTGGCGGGAACCCAGACCGGCCTTTACGCTACCCGCAAGTGGGATGTGAACCTGACCGGCAAAACAGCACATGCAGGTGGTGCTCCTCAGGAGGGAAACCATGCCATTATGGCGGCAGTCAATGCCATTTCTGCCATGAACGGTTTCCTGCAGGACGGCCGAGGCGTGGGAAGGCTGAATGTGGGTACCATTGAAGGCGGTACAGCACGGAATGTAATTCCTGGTTACTGCAGATTTGAGGCAGAAAGCAGGGGATCTGAAACTGTGGTAGAAGAGCGGATTTTCGAAAAGGCAGAAGGCTGCGTTAAGGCAGCGGCAGAAATGTTTGGCTGCGAATATGAAATTACAACGACAGGCATGAGCCCTGCAGGCGGCGGAGATGAAGATCTGGCTGCAGAAATTGCGGCAGCAGCTTCTGAACTGATTCCGGAACTGGAAAAGACCACTCCGGTTCAGGTTAACACCGGAACGGCTGACGACTTCTGCTTTATTATGGACCGAGTACATGCCAATGGCGGCAAAGCCTGCTATATGTCCCTTCAGACTCAGCTGGCTGCAGGACTGCATAATTCATATTATGATTTTGATGAGTCCGTGCTTCTGGCTGGCGTAAAAGCCTGCATTGCAGCGCTCCATGTGACCGGAACCATTGCATAAGAAGGAGGAATCCTGTGAACGTATATGTACCTTTTATCTGTCTGGCGCTTGGTGCTGCCATTAACTGGCGGGGGCTGCCGCAGCCGGTTCTGAAAGCTTTTGACGGGTTGATGAATCTGGCCCTGGTGGTTCTAATGGCGGTTATCGGTATCAATATCGGTGTCAGTGATGAAGTGATGAATAATCTGGGACGGATCGGTATGAATTGTCTGACCATTTCACTGATGGCAATCACCGGAGCTGTTGCCCTGGTGGTGCTCTGTGAGAAGACCGTCATGCCTCTGGAAAAAATCCGTCTGCAGGTGGCCGCGGAAACCAGGCAAAATCCGGCGGCTCCCATGCCGGATGTATCAGCAGAGGATGGCAGCAAGTCCGGCTTTTCTCCGCTGGTGCTGGTGATGCCCGGATTTATTGCCGCAGGTATTCTGGTGGGCTGGCTTATCCTCAGTGGCCATGATGTGGCCTGGGTAGATACGGTGCTGACGGTTTCCCTGATTTTCCTGTATACAGGGGTAGGGGTGAGCCTGGCGTCCAGTAAAAGTGTCTTTGGCTACATCCGCCGTCTGGGACTTCGGATTCTCTGGATGCCTCTGGCTATTTTCTGCGGCTGCCTGCTGGGAGGACTGGTGAGCGGTCTGATTCTGGGAGTTCCCATGAACTGGTCTGTCATGTCTGCCAGCGGAATGGGCTATTACAGCCTGACCGGTGCTTTCATGACGGAAACCTACGGTATTGAAGCAGGTACCTACGGTTTTATTGTAAATGTTTCCCGTGACGTGTTTACGGTGCTGCTGCTTCCGGTTCTGATTCGTATCAGCAAAGGCAGTCCCATCGCCAGCGGTGCAGGTGGGTGCATGGATACCATGCTGGTACCGGTGAGCCGCTATGTAGGCCCGGAACTGTCCCTTGTGGCATTGATCAGCGGAACCATTCTGACCTTCGTGGTTCCCGTGTGGCTGCCAATTGCGGCAAACATTCTTTTATGATGTTGTTTGCAAACCACAAAAATACGATAAAAAAACAATTTTTATGATGAATTGCCACAAAAAACTATTGATTTTTGCGACTGGGCGCGTATAATAATGAACGGAAGAAAAGAAAGGCGGAAAGCATCATAGTTAAGCTAGTTCTTTCTCCTAACCCGCCTTTCATATATCGCCCAGCTTGTGAGGAGTCCCTGCCTGAATTTGGACTCCTCAATTTTTTTTTGAATATATTGTCAGACGAAAACATTCTGCTGCAGAAATACGTATATAAAGTGAAAAGGAGGTGATTGGAAATGAGCCAAAAGTCAGAAGGCGGACTGCAGGAACAGGTGGCACAGCTGTACGGGACATATGTGGATATGGTTTACCGGATTGCTGTGCTCTATCTGAAGGAACCTGCAGCAGCGGAAGATGCGGTGCAGGAGGTGTTCGTAAAACTGATGCACTGGCTGGCGCGCGGCCGGTTACAGGAAAAAGAACACATAAAACGCTGGCTCATTGTCACCACGAAAACCACTTGTATGGATGAATTGCGGCGGCAGAAACGGCAGAGTACAGATCCGATAGAAGCGGGAGATTTCTGCAGTTTGCCGGCCGTATGGCAGTCCGGACAGGGACCGGACGGAGAACGTCTCAGGGAGGTTCATGATGCGCTGATGAGACTTTCTGAGGATTGCCGGCTGGTCATGTACCTTTTCTATTTCGAAGGTTACAGTTCGGCGGAAATCGCCGGGATGCTCCATATGAACCACAGCACGGTACGGGGAAAGCTTCGGACCGGGCGGCGGAGAATGCGGATTTTGCTGGAGGAGGACAGAGAATGAGACAAGAGGATATAAGAGAATATTTCCGAAGCCAGGGACCTTCTGAAACGCAGAAGGACCGCATACTGGCAGGGGTGCTGGAGCAGTATGAACAGGAAACACAGGGGGAATTTCATATGTGCACGAAAACGAAAAGAAGCGTATCAAAGATTGTTGCAATTGCGGCAGTAATGGTGCTGACCACGGTATCTGCTTTCGCAGCGGTACCGGAATTCAGGGACTGGATTGGCGGACAGTTCGGCCTGACTGCGGAACAGGAAGCGGATCTGGCTGCATCCGGCACACTGCAAAACATTCAGGCCTCTGCTTCAAACGGAAATCTGACTATGACGGTGCATCAGGCTTTAGTCGATGAACAGGGAATGTATATTATCTACGATGTGGATTCTGACGATGGGTCTGCAGTGGATGTGAGTCTGGATGATTTACAGTTTCAGGCGTCTGAAAGCGCAGGCGTGTTTCTCTATAGTATTGAACAGAAGGTCCTGGAAACGCGGGAAGACGGTGTGACATGCATGGCGCTGCTTACTGGTCTGGAGGATCTGAGTGGGCAGGAGGTAAGCCTTTCTTCCTGCGGTCTGACCTGCCGGTGGACTGTCGGTGAAACAGCAGAGATACAGAAGATAGAAGCAGATCTGACAGGAAAGGATCTCTGGACGGGAAGACCGTACCATGTGACAGGATGCGGTCTGTCTCCAATCTGTGTCAAGCTGGATCTGGATGGTGCAGAACGCCTGCAGGATTCCGGATTTCCGGATCAGGTTGCAGTGGAAGTGGCAAATACAGACGGCAGCGTGAAAACGATACAGTCCGTCGGCAGCTGCGGCAAGGAAACAGAAGACTATCGCTATCAGATGTTCCTCTTTGATGAAATCATCGATGTGGACCGTGTACAGGCAGTCTATGTGGACGGTGTAAAACTGAATTAGGGTGAAAAAAGACCGGTTTCTTTCTGAACCGGTCTTTTCCTTGCCATACTTGCCATATATAAAGTTACATTGCTGCAATATCTGCCAGCAGTACGTCCAGGTCTTCCCGGCGGCTGCTCCATGCAGTGCAGAAACGGACTATGCGGTGTTCTTCATCTACCCAGTCCATGTATTCTACGATATGCTTCTTTTCGAGAGCGGCCAGCTGGTCCTTGTGCAGAATGACAAACTGCTGATTGGTTGGGCTGTCTACGGCAAACTTTACGCCTTTGGCTTCGAAGGCTGCCTTCAGTTCCATAGCGTATTCTGCTGCACGGCGGCATTCGGTGTAGTAAAGAGCATTCTTGCCGCCCTTAAACAGGGTATAGAACTGAATACCCATGAGCCATCCCTTGGCCAGAACTGCACCGCGCTGCTTCATGTAGAAACGGAATGATTTTTTCAGCTGATCATTCATGATGACTACAGCTTCACCAAACATGGTGCCGCACTTGGTTCCGCCGATGTAGAACACATCAGCCAGCTCAGCGATATCTTCCAGTGTCACATCACCGGAAGGTGCGGTCAGTCCGTACCCCATACGGGCACCGTCCAGGAAGAGATACATGCCATACTTGTCACAGACTTCTCTGAGTGCTTTCAGTTCTGCCAGAGAGTAGAGAGTCCCCCATTCGGTAGGGGAAGAAATATAGACCATCTTTGGCTGGGTCAGGTGTTCCTGTGTTTCATCGAAGTAGAAGCGGGCTGCTTCTGCATCCAGTGCTTCAGCATGAACTTTACCGTCTTCTGATTTCAGAGCCAGCATCTTGTGGCCGGTAGCTTCAATGGAGCCAGCTTCGTGGCAGTTGATGTGACCTGCTTCGACACAGACCACACTTTCGATTGGGCGCAGGGCTGCAGTGATGACGGTCAGGTTTGCCTGCGTGCCGCCTGCAAGGAAGTGAATGTCAGCGCGGTCCGCCTGAGCGCCGAAATGGCTCTTGATTTCGGATTTTGCCGCGTCACACCATTCATCAAAGCCGTAGCCTCCGAAGTGCTGATCATTGATTTCAGAAAGTGCCTTCAGGACTTCCGGATGGGCACCGTGATTATAGTCATTGTTCCAACGTAACATAATGTAAGTCTCCTTTTTTCGTACATATATTTTATTCTACCACTTTTCAGGGGCGGGGGCAATGGGGTATACTGAAGAGAGGGAAAGGAGCGAATGTTTTGGAACAGAAGACGATTTATGATAAACCGGTCCGCATGCGGACTATGCTGAAATTCACATTTCCAACCATGATCCTCATGATCTTTTCATCATTATATACGGTGGCAGACGGCATCGTTGTGTCCAACTTCGTGGGAAGCCTCGGACTGTCAGCTATCAATATCGTCTATCCTCTGCTGAATGTGACCATGGCCGTAAGCCTGATGCTGTCCACCGGCAGCAATGCGATTATTGCGAAAAAGCTGGGGGAAGGCAAGGGGGAAGAAGCCAACCGGTTCATGAGTCTGGTAACTCTGGTGACAGTTCTGGCTGTGGGAGTGCTGGTGAGTGTGATGATGCTGTTTGAGGAACCCCTGTATTATCTGCTGGGATCTGACGATGAACTGATGCCTTACTGTATTGAATACGGGCGGATCGTGGTACCGGGAGCGGTTTTCCTGGCGCTGCAGTTTGTTTTCCAGACTTTTCTGGTGACGGCAGACCGCCCTAAACTTGCCATGTGGCTTACTGTTGGCGGCGGCGTTTTGAACATTGTGCTGGATATCCTTCTGGTGGGACCGCTGCATATGGGAGTTGCCGGTGCGGCCATTGCCTCTGTGACAGGACAGGCTGTGGCAGGAATAATTCCTGTAGTGCTGTTCTTTGATAAAAAGCTGCTGATTCATTTTCAGGGGCCGAAGTGGGAAGGCAGGGAACTGGTTTATGCCATGGGCAATGGCTCTTCGGAAATGGTAGGCAGTATGGCCGGTGCCATCACTACCGTACTGTTTAATGTGCAGATGATGTCCCTGGTAGGGGAAAAAGGGGTTGCAGCCATCAGTGCGGTACTCTATCTGGACTTTATTTTCGTAGCTATCTTTATCGGTTTTACTTCCGGAATTGCTCCGGTTATCAGCTACAATTACGGTGCGGAAAACTACCGGAACCTGCATAAACTTTTCGTCATCTGCCTGAAGGTGATAGGATTCTTCGCTGTCGTCATGTTCGTATTATCTGAACTGTTTAACCGGCAGTTGGCCATGATCTTTGCTTCTGCCGACCCGGTGCTGGCGGACCTGATGATAGCAGGATTCCGGATTTTCGCCCTGAAGTTCCTCTTCTCCGGCTTTATCATGATGGCATCCAGCTTCTTTACCGCCCTGAACAATGGCAAAATCTCTGCGCTGATCTCCTTCCTGAGGACTTTCGTGCTGGAAATGTCCGCACTGATTCTGCTGCCGAAGATGTGGGGGCTCATTGGTGTGTGGGTGGCTGTGCCGATTTCTGAGTTTATCGGTTTACTCATTGCTGTCGGACTGCTGGTGAAGCACAAGAAGGTATATCATTATTGATCACTTACAATATCAGAACAGCCTTCGGGCTGTTCTTTTTATGTATATATATAATTTAACACTTTAAAGTACTTGACAGGAAGGATATGTATATGTATTATTGTATTAACTAAATAGTACAATAATACAAGGGGAGTGCTGCAGAAGAAACAGAAGGGGAACTGCAGCATCCATACAGGAAACTTATATAGAAGTACAGGAAAGGAGGCCGCAGGATGGACAAAAAACTTCAGGAAAACATGCCCATCTATATGCAGATCATGAACCGGGTTAGAGGTGCAGTTGCATCAGGGGAGCTGGCACCGGGAGAACGTGTGGCGTCGGTAAGAGAAATGGCGGCGGATTTTGAAGTGAATCCAAACACCATGCAGAGAGCATTAAATGAACTGGAACGTGAGGGGCTGCTGGTATCGGAGAGAACGGCAGGAAGATTTGTTACCATGGACCGGAAGCTCATCGCTCAGCTGAAGAGGGAGGCGGCAGAAGACGCAGCGGATGCATTCCGCAGAGAAATGCTGGCACTGGGCTTCAGTGAAGAAGAAATGATTGAATTTTTTTGCCGGCGATGTGAAAGTGTAGAATTCATGGAAGAAAGGATTGGCTAACAATGGCAATGACAGGAGAACGTAAATTGAAACTGGTGGAAAATCCGCCCGTGGTGGAAATCAGAGATGTAACGAAAGATTTTGGTGCGGTCCGGGCACTGGATCACGTGAATCTGGAGATTCCGGAAGGTCGTATCATAGGACTTTTGGGACCGAATGGAAGTGGGAAGACCACTCTGTTGAAGATTTTGGCCGGTTTTTATGCGGAGTACGAAGGGGAAGTACTCATCGATGGTCACAAACCGGGTGCCTTCACAAAGGCCAGGGTTGCATATCTGCCGGATAAGGACGGACTGCCGGAAAATATGATGGTTAACGACATCATCAATATTTACCGGACATTCTTCGACGATTTCGATGAAGAAAAGTGCCGCCGCCTGCTGGAAATTTTCGATGTGCGTCCGACCGCCATGCCGAAGGAAATGTCCAAAGGGGTTATCGATAAACTGCAGATTTCCCTGCTCATGTCCCGAAATGCCCGGCTCTATCTGCTGGATGAGCCCATCGGCGGCGTGGACGTGGAGGCGCGCCAGCATGTGCTGGACCTGATTCTGGAAAATTTCAACCCGCAGGGCACCATGATTATCGTAACTCACCTGGTACGTGACATTGAACGGCTTTTCGACTCCGTCATCGTTTTAAAGAAAGGGAAAGTAGAATGCTTCGAAGACAGTGACGTGCTCCGCGGTAAATACGGCGGTACGCTGGAAGAAGCCATGTGTGAAATATTCAGGGGTTAGGCACTATGAAGAGTGATATTCTGAAAAGTAAATATGTACAGCGGTTTCTTGCTGCGGCTCTGACAATCGCGGCATGCATCTATTTTCTGGTTTCCGGTTATTCTTCAGACCTGTCCATTCCGTCGGAGGAAATATACAAGGCGCTGGAAGGTAAGGCAGAAATTCTCATTGACTTTACGGAAAAACATCAGACCATTGAGATCGTTAACGGTGAAAAGGGTTATTTTGCGGCGAAGGAAAATGGTGCCTATATCATCATTGATAAGAATGGACGGAAACTGCTGGATACAGAAGTTGGAGCATGGGAAGCACCGCAGTATGCAGGTGACTATTTCCTGACCTGCGGTTCCATGCATACCGCTTTGGTACATAGAGAAACACTGCAGCTGCAGATTTTCGACCTGGATAACGCAAGCCTTCACAGCAGCGGAAAGTATCTGCGGGGAGAATGGGATGGCTGGAAAATTATCGATACTGAGACTGGGACCGTTATCTACGAAAGCTCTGATAAACTGCATTTGCCGCAGAAGGAAGGCTATGTCATCGAGCAGCCAGAGAAAGGTCCGCATCGGATTATTAATCTGCGGACAGGTAAAACAGAGTTTGAAGCAGAAAAGGGCCAGAAAATCTGGCAGGGATCGGACGATTTCTGGACTGTGAAAGATGGACAGTGTAGCTTTGTATTAGATGCAGATTATCAGATTGCACTGGGTGGCAGACTGTTCCGAAGCGTGTCACTGGAAGATGGACTGGTCATTGGGTCGGCTATCGAAAAGTCCGGTATCGAAGATTTGGAAAAGTACAGTGATGACGGCATGTTCATAGAACCGGATCTTCGCGTGTATAACAGGGAAGGAGAAGAGGTTTACTGGCTGGATCCGATTAACACCGGGTATCTTGGTAATGTGGGCCGGATGGTGGTATGTCAGAATCTGCAGGACGACTCCTTTATTTATCGGACGATTGGTCAGAACGGGCTGGAATATGAAACCGGCAGTGAATATTACTGCTATCTGCCGGAAGATGGAAGTCCTGCTGACGGATATATACCGGCCTATCAGATGACATTCCGTGACCAGGATCCAATGCATCCTTCAGCGGAACCAAACCAGAATAAGGCAGCGAAATACCGCTGGACTTATCTGGACGAAAATCTGCAGCCGGTTACCGACTTCGTATTCTATGGAGCGTCCATGGCAGATAAGGGCTATGCCGTTGTATACAACGGAGATGGATACGCAGCCCTCATTGACCTGCAGCAGCGAGGTGGAACGTGATGAAAAAAGACAATCTTTTCGACAATTGCATAGGCACCGATCTGAAAATCATCGAGTCGGATCTGCAGATTCTGCTGCTGGTCTGGACCGCACTGTTTGCCTTGGGATTGTCCTGGTTCCTGATTTTTATGGCAATTCCGGCAGTGATTGTGGTGCTGGCTCTTCTGTACCGGATTTTCTGCAAACTGTTTGCAGTGAGCCTGTACGGAAAAGATGCTGTACTCTATCGGTCGCTTCCGATTTCGGTACCGATGCTGGTTCTTACCAAAATCTTCACCGGTGGCCTGGTTTTCGCAGGCATGGGAGTCATCTGTCTGGTGGGACAGATGTTTGCTTCCGTCATCTTCGGTAATCCGGAACATATTATAGATATGTTTGAGAATTGGATTCTCGGTTTTCAGGATATGAAGATTGTACCGGAACTGATTCCGCTTGCAGCAGTACTGGACTTTCTTAACATGACCGTCCGCTGCTTCACTTTGTCAGCATTGATTCTCCTGGGAATTACATTCTATTGTTTCCTGCCCCGTGGGAGAAAGGGATGGTATGTACAGAATGTGATGCTGTATCTGGGAACTCTGGCAATCGTACCTTATGTTCTGTCAGCGGAGCTTCCGAAGATGATGGACTGGCTTCAGCCGTCTATCTTACAGCCGGTCTTCCATCTGGTACTGAGCCTGGTGCTGCTGGCCGGAGCGTATAAAGTATGTGTGTGTCTGATTGAGAAAAAAGACGGAGGGGTGGCATGATGAGAAACAGCAAAATCTTACTTGGTGCGGCTGCCGCAGTGGGCATTCTGATTCTGGTCATCTTCACAGCAGTATTCTTCCTGGCAGGCGGTACCGCCAGTCAGCCGGACGATATGTTCGTACATGACTTCGACGGCCAGATAGCCGATATGAAAATCGTAAATGGGGAAAAAGAATATTTTGCGGTGAAGGCACAGCAGGGGAAGCATGACAGTTACTATAACATCTATGACCGCCAGCTGAATCCGCTGCTGGAAACAGAACTGTCCTTCGCAGGAGAAAAGGTAGGACGCTATCTGCCACTGGGAAACCACAAGGAGCAGTGGTGGCTGCTGGATGTGGAGACTTTGGATCTTATTGAAACCGATCTGATTGAACCGGTGATTCACGAAAGCGGTGAATACATGGCGGGGCTGCGGAAGGTGAAAGGACAGACCAGCTGGGTTGTGGAACGAGTAAAGAACGGAGAACTCCTGTGGGAAGGCAATCAGTCTATCGTACTGCCGAAGCAGCCGTGGTATGCCATCGCCAAAGCCGGTGATGAAGAGGGCAGCGAAGAGCGGGACCGGATTATCAATCTGCGGACCGGTGAAGTGGAATACACCGCGAAAGACGGTGAGACCATCGCCGAGGGCGGATTGGGATTCTGGAAAATTCGATATGATCTGATTTGGGACTATGTGGGAAGAGATGAACATTTCTACTGTGAATATCTTCGGGATGGAGATTATGATGTGGCTTTCGATGGGCAGCTGTTCGGAAATCTCTCACTGGATGGAAATTATATTTACGGACATCTCCGTGAAGAACAGTTCCTTCAGGATCTTGAAACACTGAAATTTAAGATGATGCATGGATACGGATACACCATCCGTTATTTCATCTGGACACCTCAGGGAGAGGAAATCTACAGAACAGGTAAAAGCTACTATGATCTTCGTGGAATCCGAGGTAACTATGCCATCGTGAAAAATGACCGGGACCAGTATGAACTCTGGGTTATTGAAAACAACACAATCACCAGAAAAATCAAGGCGGGAAGCAATTTCTTCTACCTGGATGCAGAGGATGGCTTCATGCGTGCGGTAAAGCCGATAAAACAGAACTATCATCAGCTTGGTATTTACAATGTGCCGGAAGATAAGCAGCAGTCCACATCTTTCAGGGCAGAGGACTACCGCTGGAGTTTCCTGGACCGGAATATGGAACCGGTTCTGCCGTTTGATTATACTTACGCCAGCGAAACGGAAAACGGATTTGCAGTTGTAAAGAATCTGGAAGGGCAGCTGGCGATTATAGATCTGAAAATGTTGGGGTAATCGTTTGAATTTGTGAAGAGGGGGACATAAAATGGATAACAGATTAGATGCAGTAATAAAAGCAGATCTGAAAATGATAGAAGCGGAACTCGCCCTGTCTTCCACCATGATGATACTGATGGTGCTGGCGGTAATGACGCTGTTTATGTCGATTCTGGCTATTCCGGCTCTGCTGGCTGCCATCTTTTTTATCTACAAAGGCTACTGGAAACTGTTCTATGACAGTGTCTTCGGTGCAAGCTGCGGTCTTTATCAGGCTCTGCCCATTCCCCACAGCCAGCGTGTTCTCAGCAAAATCTTTGCAGCTTCCGTATGTGGGCTGGTTCCGGTTCTGGTACTGCTGATTGTTTTCGCATTTTTCAATGTGGGCATGGGATATGGACTGATGGGGAACATCTTCGACCTGATTGGTGATATAGGACTGCAATTGGGAAGTGTTTCCGGGTCTCCGATGAATACTGCACTTTACCTGTCATCCAGTGTGCTGAATCTGCTGGCAAGTGATATGGCTAGTGTATCGGTCATTTTCCTGGCAATTACCCTTTACATGGTACAGCCTCAGGAAAAGCGGACCAGCGTACGTAAGATTCTGACCATCGCCGTCGGCTGGCTGGCGGTGAAAGCTCTTGACTTTCCTGACTGGATGTTAAAACAGCTGAAGGTGGAAAGCCCGCTTCTGGAATCCGGGGTTGATATTCTGTTTCAGATCGTGGTTCTGCTTGTAACTTTCCGGATGACCGTGAGAATGATGGAAAAGCACTATCAGAAGGGGTGAGAAAAATGAAAAGGGTAACGGGGGAACGGCTTATGAAGAGTTTCATTGCATATCTGAAACTGAACCTTCAGATGATAAGTATTGATTTGTTGCTGATAGGATTAGGTGGGCTGGTGCTTTGGGCGTTGGCATCGACTTTTATTGGTTTTCTTTTTTTACCATTGCTTCTCTTTGGAATTGCATGGATCAGTTACCGGCCTGTAAAGAAAATCTTTGAAGACAGTTTGTTTGGTGATAGTGCATCTCTTCATATGTCTCTGCCGCTGGACTGCAGAACTGTGATACTGGTGAAACTCGTTGCCTGTGAATTGGTGATTGTGGTTATGCTGGCAGCAATTCTTCTGCCGCTGCAGTTGGCAGGATTAGATGTCTGGAGCAGTACCCTGGAGCTGGTGAAACAAGCCGGGGAAATACATTACAGCGGTGAGCTGATGCTGGCAGTTGTAGTGGCCGATTTGCTGATGATTATTTTCATGAGCACTCCAATTGACTTGATGGAAAGTATCCGGTTTCACTGTCAGCCATTGAACTGTCAGACTAAGCGAAACCGATTTTTATCCAGACTGCCGCTGAATCTGCCGTTCGTAGCGTTTATTTTATGGAATGCAACCAGAGACGATAGCAAAACACCGATTCTCGACTGGCTGGCGACGGAGCAGGCTTTGCCGGTGCTGCTGGCAGTGGGCGCTGTGGAGATTTTGATTGGCCTTCTGGCAGTCCACGGCAGCATTAGACTGCTGGAGTCACGCTATCATCATCGGTAAGACGGCGCAAAGTACGCCAAATCATAGTTTTGCAGCAAAAAGGAGTACTCTGGACGGCTAAAAACATGATTTTTTCAGTAAAATGCCATTAAAAAGCCAATTTTGTAAGGTTTTATATTACATAAATTGGTTTGTGTAATATAAATCTGCGGTTTGAAAGCTTACATTTTGAGTTTCAGTACTCCAAATCGCTTAAAAATGGGTATTTGGAGTACTTTCAAGGATACAGTCTGTACGGGGGAAGACATGAAGGGGAACATAATCATAAACCTGACAAAGGGGGGCACGCTGTGAGCAGTTTGAAACATTTATTTCAAAACGGGCTGATAAAAGCAATGTTTATCGGGATGGCGATTTTGTCCCTTCTTTGTGCTTCAACGGTGAAGCAGCAGTTTGAAAAGATGGACTGGACAGAACAGATGCTGGGTCAGTATGAATGGGTGATTCCACTGGGAATGTACGATGAAATCAGTGCAGCGGAAATTGGAGATACCGTATATTTTCTGACCGGATCAGGTGAAGAAGGAAAACGGGAGTACACCGTTTATGAGTGGAATGGGACCTCGCTGAAGAATGATGCACAGTGGAAAAATATGCAGGTTTTCCTGACTTCTCATGGAGGAAACAGGCTGACACGGAACGTTCATCCTGCAGGATACTGGATTTCCAGAAAGTCCGGGGTGCCAGAAAGAGAATATGTCACAGATATGGAAGGCAGCCAGCTGACTTCAAGCTATGGAAGTTATATGCTGCAGCTGACAGAACAGCCGGGATACGTGATTAACCTGGAAAACAATACCGTTATTTCCCTGGAAACTCAGGATGTGATCTATAAGGCACTGGAGAATGAGCGGATTATGAATCAGATGGGAGACTACTGGATTATGGAACGGGACATTCCATGGCCTCACGGTGTACCGCTGACAATCACGTATCTGCGGAACATGGATTTTTCCATGGCACTGGACGGGATGCTCTTTGACTCTGTCTATGAGGTGGAAAACGGCAAAATCTGCGGTACCGTGATTACCACCGGGACTTATGATGTTTTGCCGGAGGAAGTGATTGCCGTAGAAGAACGGATTGTGGAAGCAGACGGAAGCTGGGCACCTTTGTTTGATGAAGCCGAAGATGGCGTGATTCTGGGGGCGGGGGATGGCTACTATGTGACGCAGGAATGGAGTCCCGAAGGATCTAAGACTCAAACGATAATTCACTTCATGGATGGCAGAGAGTCCGCAGTCATTGAGAACTGGATGGAGCCAATCGGACCATGCAGGAATGGATTCATTGCATTTCAGAACGAGGATGACCTGAAAAAAGGATTTTTAAATGATAAGGGTAAGATTATCGTGGAGCCAATTTTTGAACGATGTTCGAATCCACAGATGGACGCTGCGGTGGTGATGCATGACGGTCAGGTTGGTGTGCTGCGTCTGAAAGGCGGTGACGGGAATGAATAGATGGACACTTGGACCACGGTTTTCCGCATATCTCAGCCTGAATTTCAAACTGATGAGCGGCAGTTACACATACAGTCTGATATATGGCCTGCTATATGGAGCAATGTATGCCGGGATAATAAACCGTGATATGATGCCGTTTCTGTGGATGCTTTTGGCATTATCCCTGGGACCGCTGCTAGGCTATGTACCGAGATTGTTAAAAGAATCTATTTCTGATGACTCGGCCATGTTCTATGTTTCCATCCCGGTTACTTCTTTCGAGACTGTGATGGCGAAGATTCTGGCTGCAGCGGCAGGGGTATGGATGCCATTGATTATACTTGGTAACCTGTTTATGGTAGGATTCTATTTCTCTGAAGAAAAATGGAGGATTTTCGTGACCCGGATGTGGAACCTGGGATTCACCCGGGAAAATCTCCTGCCCGCACTTCTTCTCATCATATGGGTGATTGTTATCCTGGGGATTGCAATCGGCGGTGCGGCACTTCTCAGCTGGTTCCTGGGGAAACGGTTCTGCAAGAAGAAAGAACGATTGATCTGGGTTGTGTATATTCTGCTGACCGCAGGTATGATGTCGGTTATGGCAGGGATTTTGTGGCTCATCTGGCTGGCATCATTCCTGCCGGTACTGGTACGTCTGCTGCTTATTATGACAGCGGTAATGGGCCTGTCAATGCTATTGGTACGTTTGAACGTGGCTGCACTGGAAAAGTGGTATTGTATTTAGAGGTGAGAAATGAAGGATAAATGGAAAACCGGTCCCAAGTTCAAGGAATATCTGAATTTGAACTTTATGCTGGTGTACAGATATTATTGGCTTATGCTGGCACTGTCCTGCCTGGGCCTGGGGATTGTCAACTATGTTCTTATAATCTCTGTATTGGAAAAACTTTATTCCCA
>JAFYNS010000196.1 GCA_017556505.1 Bacillota bacterium
AGGTATCCCGGCAGGCGGAAGTCCACCTCTGCTGCAGGAAACTGGTAAATCAGTTTCTGAAAGATTTCATCAAAACCTTCTCTGCCCATCTTCTGACAGTTGGCTGCAATGACAGGAACACCATATTTATCTTCCATCCGCTGTACCAGTTCCCTGGTTTCTGCCCGCTGCGGGTTCACTGTATTCAGCACCACCACAAAGGGTTTCGCCAGTTCTTTCAGCTGATTTACTGTTTTTTCTTCTGCCTCCAGGTAATTGTTTCGGGGAATTTCGCCGATGGAGCCATCGGTTGTAACTACAATTCCAACCACAGAATGTTCCCGGATTACTTTTTCAGTCCCCGTTTCTGCAGCCTGGCTGAATGGCACTTTTTCTTCAGACCATGGGGTATGTACCATCCGTTCCCTGCCATCCTCTTCGTGGCCCAGTACGCCGGGAATCAGATATCCTACACAGTCCACAAGCCGTACGGAAAAATCCGCACCATTTCCTGCAGAGACGGGTACCGCTTCCGGAGGAATAAATTTTGGTTCGGATGTGGTAATCGTCCGTCCTTCCCCGCTCTGAGGCATTTCGTCCATTACCCGTGCTTTTTCATATTGATTTACCATATTAGGCAGAACCATCACATCCATAAACCGGCGGATAAATGTTGACTTTCCGGTTCTGACAGGTCCTGTAATTCCCATATAGATATTTCCCTCAGCCCTTCGGCTGATATCCTGATATACGCTCATATTCGTCATAGTATCCCTCCGTGAACCCTCGCTTTATAAAAATATATGCGGCTTCCTCAGGATTATGCAGCCATCAGCCTGTCAATAAATAAAACCCGGCTGGGATTGATTCCCGACCGGGTTTATGATTCAGATTCACTGTATAAAATTACATTTTATTAATTGGCTTGAAGTGTGAGCTGCCTGACACCTCAATCACTGCAGGCTGTTCTTCAATTGAATTCAGACGTCCCAGATAATGATCCTTCTGATACGCCAGTTCTTTATCATAGGTTACATCTCCGCCCTTATGCAGCTGGTGAACATAACCATGGTGGTTGCCCAGAATAGAACGGTCTTCCATACTCAGAATCAGCAGTGCGATATTGGAACACTGGTCAGCAATTCTTTCCAGATTGGTAAGCACATCAATAAATGCCATACCGCTGGTGGTGCTGCAGTTTCCTGCCTTCAGACGTTCAATGTGACGGTCTTTCAGCATAACAACCATGTCATCGATAACTTCTTCCAGAGGTTCAATCTTCTTCGATTCGTCAGTATCCAGAGTTCCGAAGGCTTTTACCGCATAGCCTGCGATTTCCATAACTGCTTCTTTCACAATCTCCAGTTCTGCCTTTGCACCTGCTGTGAAAACAATTTTTTCATTTTCCACAGCTTGGGCAGCTTCCATAATATTTACAGCATGGTCACCAATTCTTTCGAAATTGGAACTGCCCTGCATCAGAGTATTGATATACTGGTTATCATAATCAGTTTCCACATATCTGGACAGATTCACCAGATAGTTATCCATCTTGTCTGTAAATTCATCCAGGTGATCCTCATTATCGTTAATCACATCCACTCTTGCAGCATCCCAGATATTCAGCAGCTTAAAGCTTCGCTTTACGTTCTTCATAGCGACTTCACCCATATGAGAGATTGCCTTATTTGCTTCTGCCAGAGCCATAGCAGGCACCTGGAACAGCTTTTCGTCCGGAACCATC
This sequence comes from Bacillota bacterium, assembly GCA_017556505.1. Classification (GTDB taxonomy): domain Bacteria; phylum Bacillota; class Clostridia; order Peptostreptococcales; family Anaerovoracaceae; genus RGIG7179. The sequence goes on from JAFYNS010000196.1 coordinate 1,724, forward strand.
AGGTCTGCACGGTCTTCATCCTCCTGCGGATCCGGATTAACAAAGGTCAGAGACAGCTTAACCAGAAGACCTGCAAATGGAATCAGTGCAATTGCAGTCAACAGGTTAAATACAGTCTGGAAGTTGGCAATCATACCACTGTCGGCGATGCTTTCCCAAAGTTCAGGAAAACCTCCTGCACCCTTGATTACAGTCATCACGATCATAAACAGGACGGTACCGATGGTATTGAATACGATGTGCACCACACCCGTTCTCTTTGCATCCTTTGAGGAACCGATGGAACATACCATAGCGGTAGTTACACAGGTACCCAGATTGATACCCATAATCAGCGGATACACCAGGTTGAAGGTCATGGCACCGGTTACGGACAGAGCCTGGATCATACCAACCATAGCAGAAGAGCTCTGTACGATAACAGTCATAACCAGACCCACCAGAATGGCCAGCAGAGGCTGATCAGCAAAACGTGTCATCAGTCCAATAAACTGTTCTGATTCAGAAAGAGGTTCTACTGCGGCGGTCATGTTCATCAGGCCGGAGAAAAGGATACCAAAGCCCATGGCGATTTCTCCCACAGTGTTGCTCTTGCTGCTCTTCACGAACATAATCATGATAATCCCCAGAATCAGTGCCAGCGGAGCCAGTGTGGAAGGCTTAAACATTTCCAGAATAAAGCTTCCCCCGGAGTCGATATCCATCAGGCGGATAATCTGAGCGGTTACGGTGGTACCGATGTTTGCACCCATAACGATACTGGTTGCCTGCTTCAGATTCAGGATTCCCGCACTGATCAGACCTACAGTCAGAACAATGGTTGCAGTGGAGCTTTGAATAACTGCTGTTACCAGCATACCGGTAACAACACCAAGTACTACGTTCTGTGTTGCTTTTCCAAGAATGTTTTTCAAGGCAGAGCCTGATACGTTTTTTAAGCCGTCACCCATGACCTCCATACCGTAGAGAAACATGGCCAGGCCGCCCAGGAGCGTGATGACAGAGAAAATATCCATACCTTAATTCCTTTCTCAATAATACTCAAATCCCCTGTTAAAAAATCCAATCCCTATGAATATTATACCTCAGAAACCACTTCTCCCACAAGGCTGAAGGTGTTGGAATCTGTAATTTTAACCCTGATCTTTTTTCCGACCATTTCAGGTGTTCCCTCGAAATTAACCAGTTTGAAAGTATCGGTTCTGCCGCCGAAGTTTTCCTCACCGTTTCTGCCCGGACCATCTACCAGAATTTCCTCTGTACGTCCAACATATGCTGCATTTTTTTCTATGGAGATACGGTTTACCGTCTCCACAAGGCGGTCAAAGCGTGCATGTTTAATTTCCTCTGGAATCTGGTCTTCATATTTTTCTGCAGGAGTTCCCTTTCGAATGGAGTACATGAAGGTAAATGCGGAGTCGTAACGTACTTCTTCGCACAGGGTAAGCGTCTGCTCGAAATCTTCCTCGGTTTCGCCAGGGAAACCGACAATAATATCTGTACTGATTGCGATATCAGGTACTGCAGCACGCAGCTTTCTTACCAGCTCCAGATACTGCTCTCTGCTGTAGCGGC
>JAFYNS010000197.1 GCA_017556505.1 Bacillota bacterium
GATTTCGTCGAATTCAAATCTGAATCCAACGACACTCCAACTCTGTAATAATATCTGAAATGAAAAAATACCGGTATCCCGCTTCGAGGGATTCCGGTATTTTTATTATCTCAAATATGCTTACACTGCCTTTACCGGTACCAGACCGATTTCACAGGCGATATTCATCTGTCCGTCAGACTTACGAATGGTACGGAAGAGATAGCGGAATTCCTGATCCGCTCCTTCTCTGGGTGCCATCTTCGGAGACATCCAGATTTCCATGGTATCGCCGACCACAGCTTCTTTGCTGAAATGAACCCGGACAGTGGAAACACGGTGTGTGCCTTCTTCCAGTTCCGGAATCTGATCGCAGAGATAATCCACATAGTAGGTATTATTCATATGACCGTTTACATCGGAATCGGTATAGCTGATGCGGTGCTGCGCCACACAGGTCAGGGAAGCCTCTTCGTCCTTTGAAATCTTCAGCTTACCCGATGCTGCTTCCAGATACTCATCATGGGTATACTGGGAAAGATCCACATCATCCACAGTCAGCAGTTTCCGGTCTTCTACTCCAACCAGAGTCCACTGGGTGGAAACCAGCACAGCGATATCATCCTTAGTCTGTCCGCCTTCTGCTCTCCACATGGCATAGTTACGAAGGAAGGTAGCTCGGCGGCTCGGACATGGCCAGGTTCTGGTAGTCAGTTCATCTCTGTAGTGCAGTTCTTCCTTAATATTCATATCCAGACGGCTCAGCATGAAAGCTTTGCCCTGGTCAAAAAGCTCAATATAAGTGAGTCCTTCACTTTCCATCTGGCCATCCCCGCAGTCCTGTGTTTCCTGCAGCAGGCCCGACGGTTTTGCGATTTTATTTTTATCACAGTCGTATGTTCTCAGTTTATAATTCTGCTGATACAACGTCTTTTCCTCCTCTATCTCACCCTGAACTTTACGCCCAGATCTTTTTCTGCAATCCGGCGGCAGACTTCGATATCCTCCCGCGGAATGGTTCCGCTGACCACAGACATGGTCACATCTGGCACATATGCCTTCACATCCTGCGTATACTTCAGAATAGCAGGCCAGGCCTCCACTCCGAACTTGGGATGGCAAAGTTCATTATATTTTTCTGCAGATGCAGCATTAAGGCTGATGGATACGGCATCCACCAGTTCAGACAGCCTCCATGCAGTTGGCTTACCGTGAATCAGATCAGCCAGTCCATTGGTATTGATTCTGGTACGCAGTCCGGTGGTCTGTTTCACATAGAGGCAGATTTCCAGCACGTCATCCAGCCGTTCCAGTGGTTCTCCGTAGCCGCAGAACACGATTTCATCGTATTTTGGTGAGAGGCCGGGACCCACATTCCATTCTTTCAGCATTGCCTTCACTTCATCCACAGAAGGCTCCCGCTTCAGCCACAGGCTGTCTACCCCTCCCAGGGAATCCACCATGGTGCGGATGCAGAATTCGCATCGGCACGGACAGCGGTTGGTCATGTTTACATAGAGACCGCCGGCATAGTCATATAAAACATCTCCAATATATTCCACAGCTGCTATTCCTCCTTTTCGTCCGCTCCATCAATTACATCGATAACACCATTGCAGACCGCCATCACCGGACGGTGCAGCAGTGCCAGCACTCCCTGAATTTTGCTGAGAATCCAGCAGAACACACGGTAAGAGCCCTCCACCACGAAGTCATAAGCCCAGATGACCGGTTTGGTGGTGAAAACAAATACGCACAACCCAGCCAGAGCGAAAATCGTCACATAGTAGACCACCCAGTTATCCGGCAGGATCCCGAAGTTGATGCTGTAGATTTTGACCAGATAGCGCACAATCAGATGCAGGATGTAGACAGGCATGGTATTCATACCCACGTAAGCCACGTAATTCATCTTTCCCGGCAAAATATTCAGCATCAGAACTATCCATCCGCAGGCCAGGCAGAAGATGATAATGCGGCCC
>JAFYNS010000198.1 GCA_017556505.1 Bacillota bacterium
AAATTGTCGAGAAACCATCCGCTAAATTGTCTTACCAATTCTGCTGATTGTTTCAAATTTATTTGACTAAATTCTTACACTATGAAGTTTTCAATGTTCAGCCGCCGCATCAGCGACAGCTTATTTATACTACCACAACCAGGTAATATTGTCAAGCACTTTTTTCAACTTTTTTTAAAAGATGTTTTTCAGTGCTGTTTGCGGCCGCATCAGCGACAGCTTGATTATATTACCACACCCGGATACTAAAGTCAACCTTTTTTCGTCATTTTTTTCAATATTTTTCTGTATTTTTTATGATATAATATTCCCAACATGGAGGTGTCATATGAATAACCTTAGTTTGGTAGAAAACCGTCTGCAGAACATGCAGAAAGTATACAGCATGCTGGAACAGTTTATAGACGAGCTGCCTTCCATCATACCTGAAAAAACAAGACAATCTATTAAAGAGAGCATTCTGGGAGATGACCAGCTGAAAGAGCTTATGGCCGACGCCGAAAAGCAGAGAACGCCACGACTCTTTCTCTTTGGAAGAACGGGCTGCGGTAAAAGCAGCATTATTAATGCACTGTGCGGTGCTTATGTCACCGAAGTCAGCGATACAGAAAGCTGCACCAAAGAAACCCGAGCCTTTACCTGTCAGAAGGACGGACGGATTTTGCTGGATGTAATGGACTCTCGTGGATCTGCCGAATCAGAAGACAGTCAGTATGAAATTGAAGAAAAACTGATTCAGGATATGCTGGAATATGACCCGGATATTATGGTACTTGTTATGAACTGTTCACACCGTGACAGTATGGACATCGATATCAACCTGGCCATCCGTCTGAAAAAAGCATATTATAATAAGATGCTGCTCGAGATTCCGGTTATCATCGTATTAAATAAAGCCGATACCGTTCCTCCGGTACGTGAATTCGATCCTGACCTGTACTCTCAGCGCAAGCTGCACTCTATCAGTCAGATTACCGGACAAGTTTTCAGTCTGCAAAATTCACTCAGTCTGAATTCCTGCGGGGTTCTTGCCGTTTCTTCTGTTATGGAGTGGGAGGACGACAACGGCACAGTCCTGTCTGCGGAAGAAATCAATCAGCTGTCATCAGAGGAGCGTCAGATGCTGAATATATCCTTTGACGGACGCTGGCATTACAATGAGCTTCTCAATCTCATCGAATCTTCCATGACCGATGCAGATGCCTGTTCCGGACTCAGGATGGCACTGAAACTGGAAGACCTGATCACTGATCTTGCAAAACATCTGGTCGACGTATTTTCCGGTATTGCCGGTACGATTGCCCTTACCCCGATTCCGGTAGCAGATCTCTACGTACTTCTGGCTCTCCAGTCTGTCATGGTTGCAATCATCGCTATCCTCAGCGGACGTGAAGCCAATCTCGAATCTGCCAAGGAATTTATTCTCAGTCTGGGCGGTGTAGGCGGTGCCGGCCTTGGTTTCCGCCTTCTGGCACAGCAAAGTTCCAAGCTTCTGAACGGTCTCTTTCCGGGTGCAGGATCCGTTATCAGCACCGCTGTAGCGGCGTCAGGAACAAAAGCCATTGGAAATGCAGCCATCGCCTATTATCTTAATTAAACAAGACAGCCCCCGCGCGCAGCCTCATCGGCCGCCTGCAGGGGCTTTTTTATTCATTATATTTTGACGGAAAATCCGCAGTCAGAGACTACAGCAGTTCCTTTCTGGACAGGTTGATTCTGTTCTGGCTGTCGATTTCAGTTACCTTAACCTTAACCACGTCGCCGATGTTCATTACATCTTCAACCTTTTCTACTCTTTCCTTAGCCATCTTGGAGATGTGCAGCAGACCTTCCTTACCAGGCAGAATTTCGATGAATGCACCGAAGTTCATGATTCTGGTAACCTTACCTTCGTAAGTTTCGCCTACTTCTACTTCCTTGGTCAGCAGTTCGATTTCCTTCTTAGCCGCTTCTGCACCAGCCATATCGGAGCTGTAGATGCTGATCAGACCAGGAGTTTCTTCGGAGATATCAATCTTAACGCCTGTTTCATCAACAATTCTGTTGATAGTCTTACCACCAGGTCCGATTACGATTCTGATCTTGTCAGGATCGATCATCATATTGATAGCTCTTGGAGCGTACTTGGACATTTCTGCTCTAGGTGCTTCGATTTCTTCCAGCATCTTGCCCATGATGTGCATTCTGCCTTCCTTTGCCTGACGCAGAGCCTTTTCCAGAATTTCTCTGGACAGACCGTGTACCTTGATATCCATCTGGATTGCAGTTACACCTACTTCAGTACCGGTTACCTTGAAGTCCATGTCGCCCAGGAAGTCTTCCATACCCTGGATATCGGAAAGGATAGCGAAGTCGGAAGAACCGTCTTCGTTAACTCTTTCAATCAGACCCATTGCGATACCAGCTACCGGTCTCTTAATAGGTACACCAGCGTCCATCAGAGCCAGGCAGGAACCACAGGTGGAACCCATGGAAGTAGAACCGTTGGAGGATAATACTTCAGATACCACTCTGATTGCGTAAGGGAACTCGTCCACGCTTGGCAGTACAGGAATCAGAGCTCTTTCAGCCAGAGCACCGTGACCGATTTCTCTTCTGCCAGGGCTTCTGGAAGTCTTAGCTTCACCTACAGAGAAACCTGGGAAGTTATAGTGGTGCATATATCTCTTGCTGGTCTCTTCAGTAATGCCGTCGATAGTCTGTGCTTCGCTTGCAGGAGCCAGAGTACATACAGACATAACCTGAGTCTGACCTCTCTTGAACAGACCGGTACCGTGTGTTCTTGGCAGCAGGCCGGTTTCACACCAGATTGGTCTGATTTCTTCATGCTTACGGTTGTCTGGACGGATACCGTCGTCCAGAATCATAGAACGCACGGATTCCTTAGTGATGTTATACAGTACGGAACCGATGTCCTTACCGTTATCCGGATAGATTTCAGCGAAGTGTTCCTTAGCTTCCACTTCAACTGCATCCATGTTTTCCAGTCTTTCCATCTTGTCTACAGTCAGAATTGCTTCTCTCATCTTGCCTGTAGCGTATTCTCTTACTGCAGCATCGATTTCTTCAGGAACCTTGTACAGAGTTACATCCTTCTTAGGCTTGCCAACTTCTGCAACGATTTCTTCGATGAATGCTACAATCTTCTTGATTTCTTCATGTGCAAACAGGATTGCATCCAGCATTTCCATTTCAGGAACTTCGTTTGCGCCTGCTTCTACCATCATGATTGCATCCTTGGTACCGGATACAGTCATGTGCATGTCAGACTTTTCTCTCTGTTCCAGAGTAGGGTTGATAATGAGCTGTCCGTCAACTCTGCCTACTACTACGGAACCGGTAGGACCTTCCCATGGAATATCGGAGCATGCCAGTGCTACGGAAGAACCAATCATACCGCAGAATTCAGGGGAACAGTCATTGTCTACACACATTACAGTTGCAACAACAACTACATCATTATAGTAACCCTTAGGGAACAGCGGACGGATCGGACGGTCAATCAGACGGGAAGTCAGGATTGCGTGTTCGCTTGGTCTGCCTTCTCTCTTAATGAAGCCGCCAGGAATCTTGCCTGCTGCGTACATTCTTTCTTCAAAATCCACGCTCAGTGGGAAAAAGTCGATATCTGGCTTTGGCTGTTCGGATGCGCATGCAGTTACGTTTACTACAGTGTCACCATACTTTACCATTACCTGGCCGTTTGCCTGTTCGCAAACCTTGCCGATTTCCAGTTCCAGCAGTCTTCCGCCGACAGCTGTTCTGAATGTTCTGTAATCTTCAAATCTTGCCATAATTAACAACTACCTCCTGTTAATTTTATCTCTTAGCAAATGTCTCTTTCGAGACGCAGTTTAGTTATAAAATAAGCGGGGTTAAAGAGCCCCGCTTAAATTCATGATTAATTACTTTCTCAGGCCTAAACGAGCAATCAGAGTTCTGTATCTTTCCAGATCAGTGTCCTTCAGGTAAGCCAGCATGTTTCTTCTCTGACCAACCATCTTTAACAGACCTCTTCTGGAATGATGGTCCTTCTTATGCATCTTCAGGTGTTCGTTCAGGTCATTGATTCTGTAAGTCAGAATTGCAACCTGTACTTCTGGGGAACCAGTGTCGCCTTCCTTCAGCTGATATTCCTTAATAATCTGTTCTTTGATTTCCTTTGTAATCATTTCTCTTGTCTCCTTTTCTTCATTCGCCTTCTGCTGAGTATCCGTCGGAGTCTCGGGAAACTAAGCATAGGTACTAAAACTCAACAATTTATTCTACCATATATTTATATACATGTCAATTGTTTTTATTTGTCATCCCTTAATTTTTTAAGCATTTCCGGAAGAGGGAATTCCTTACCTTCCCAGTCAGAATTTCCTTCATTCTTAATCCCATCGCCGATTTTTTCCACGATAACATAGATCGTCAGATTGTCTTTACCCTTAGCCTTCTTCATCATCCCCTCAAAGGTTGATTTTGAACAGGCGTATCCGGAAACATCACCTTCCCTGATTTTCAGAATACTTTCGCAGTCCGGACATAGAAAATGATACATACGTCCAAACAAACCATACTGTTCGCTCATAAACTGGTACTCTTCCTTCCACAGCCACTTGGGCCAGGATTTACCGCAGACAGGACAGGTTCGCAGCTTGTCCGCTGTAAAAGAACGCGCCGCATTGAAATAAGATGCTTCATCCCGCTTGTATCCAATATATTCATTCATCTTTTGTTTCTCCATTTCAGTACTTCATACATTCTACCGTAAAACATCTGAAAAAACAATAAGAAAGAGCTGTATTCCCGCATTTCATGCGCAAACACAGCTCCCAATTATCCATTATTTCTTTTAAGTACTAAATTTCCTTAAGCGTATTATCCCCACATCATGTTGGTGATGAAGCAAGCTGCCAGCAGAGAAGCCAGGTCAGCCATCAGACCAGCTGCAATAGCATGTCTGGTCTTGGAAACGCCAATACAACCGAAGTATACTGCGATGCAGTAGAAAGTAGTTTCAGTGGAACCCATAGCTACGGAAGCCATTCTACCGATTGTGGAGTCTGGACCATAAGTAGTCAGCAGTTCTACCAGCATACCTTCAGCACCACCGCCGGAGAAGGATCTCATGATACCCATTGGCAGGATTTCACCAGGCATACCGATCAGTTCAGTTACTGGGGACAGAACCATTACAACATACTCCATAGCACCGGAACGACGGAACATACCGATACCACACAGCATACATACCAGATAAGGTACGATTTTAGCAGCTACAGCCAGGCCGTCCTTTGCGCCTTCGCAGAATACGGAGTATACAGGAACCTTCTTGATGATTGCATACAGAGGAATTGCAGCAGCAACGAAAGGAATTGCCCATAAAGAGATTACGTTTAAAATATCTGTAAACATTTTCTTACCATCCTTTCCTTAATTAGTTCGCCATTGCAGCCTTTTCTTCTTCCCAAGGAACATAAGATTCATTGAGAGCGAAGGTGCCCTTAGCCTTTTCAGCTTCAATAACGTTTTCCAGCTTCCACCATCTCAGCTTGCAGAAAATCTTAGCACAGATGATAGCAGTTGCTGTGGAAATGATAGTTGCCAGGATAATAGGACCAACAACTTCTGCAGGGTTTGCAGATTCTGCTGCAGCTCTCAGACCGATTACAGTTGTAGGGATCAGAGTTACAGAAGAAGTGTTGATTGCCAGGAACATTACCATGTCATCAGTTGCGATATCCTTGGTCTTGTTCAGTCTCTGCATGTCTGCCATTGCCTTCAGACCGAATGGAGTAGCAGCGTTACCCAGACCCATGATGTTAGCAGCGATATTCATTACGATACCGGATGCAGCCGGATGGTCAGCAGGGATTCCAGGGAACAGCTTACCCATTACAGGCTTTAACAGCTTACCCAGAGCTTCAGTCAGACCAGCCTTTTCAGCTACTGCCATCAGACCAGAGAAGAAGCACAGAATACCGATCAATTCAAATACGATTTCAACTGCGGACATTGCGAAGTCAAAGATTGCTCCCTGAACTTCGGAAAGGTTGCCAGTGATAGCGCCGAAGATAACAGCGATAACTACCAGGCCGACCCAAATATAATTCATCATGACGTTTTTACCTCCTTTACCGTCATTTTGGATAATTGCTGTGACCGTTTTTACACGTCACTGCTCTTATATCTTAGCAAAAATTATGCCAACTGTATTTAAAAACGATGAGGACAGGCAGACTGCACAATCAGACTGTTCTGCAGAAAATCTGTTTTTTTAATTATAAATGTCTTCTCATTTATTCCCGAAAACGGGACATGTTTTCCTATTTTCAGGAATTTCGTCGATTGCGCTCATACGATAAACTTCTCCTTTTGCAGGCATGTTTCTTGCATAATACATAAATCAACTGCCTTGGCAAAATCAGAGATTCATGATATACTGTCAAGCAGACTATGTAATTAAAGGAGTTAGTTGAATGAGAACAATTCGATATTATTATTCTTCCATGACCAAGCAGTTCTTTCTGCTGATTCTGGTTGCATCCATGCTTGTAAGAATGGCTCTCATGTTTGTTGTTACAACCAAGAATATCGGAGGATATGGAGACGCTTATAATGTTGGTGCTTCCATGGTAATGTACCTTGCGTTTATCGCAGGATGTGGCTTCCTTTTTATCGCTTACCGATTCTTCCATACGGAATTCACAGAACATGAAGTGACAAATGTGAACCGGATTCTCCGCAGAAGAAAATCCATTTCCCTGGATGAAATTACTTATGCAAACTTTGATAAGGGCGGAATTCTGCTCTATAGAGTAAAAGGCAGCAGAAAGCCGGACTTTCTGATCAAATTCTACAAGTTCGGTGTTGCTTCCCCTGTCGGCATTGAAAGTTTCGAAAAGCTGTGTGCCTATAAAGGCATCGAGTTTGATAAGAACTACACCTATCTTCCAGGTCAGGGCATGTTCTCCAGACTGTGCAGTATCGGATATATCATCCTGATCATCTGCCTGGGTATCAATGCACTGCAGTATCTGATGATTGTTCTGGCAGTTCTTATGAATGGTTAGAAAGGGATTCAAACATTATGAAATATGTATATTTTATCGGCGCTGCACTCTGCGGTCTGCTGGCAGTCTGTTCTGTCCTTTCAATGATTGGAATCGCTGATTTCGGTCTGGATTTAAAGGATGCCGTAATCGGCTTTTTAGGAGTAGCAGTTGGTATTTACCTGGGTCTTCAGGTTACCAAAGACGAAAACAGAGACGGTCCTATGAGCGGACGTCTTCGTTAAATCAGCAGAAAAAAACAAGGGACCGTCATTATGATGGTCCCTTTTCTGATACTATTTTATTCTTCTTTTTCCCAGGTCTGACTTCCCAGTTCTTCCTGCTTGCGCATTTCTTCCATTTTAGCCTCTCTCTTCCCCTCGCGGGTTTCTTTGGAGTGTACCACACATCTGCGAACCATTTCGATAAAGCAGATGACGAACATAATCAGCGCAAAATATCTGAAAAACGGATTGTCATGAAACTTGTCAAATATTCCGAACATCTCAGTTCCTATCTTTCTACGTCAAATTTGATAGTCTTGGTTTCAGTATCAATATGACACATTGCACCGAAAGGCAGTGTAATCATCTTTTCACCGTGACCGGATTCGATGCCATACAGTACAGGGATGTCCAGACCTTCCAGAATGTCCTTAAAGTTTGCAATTTCATCGTATTCAGGGCATCTTTCATTGGTTATGTCAGTAAACTGGCCCAGAATAACACCCTTGCACTTTGCAAACTTACCCGCATTTCTCAGGTGCATAGCCCACTTTTCAATCTTTGCTTCAGGTTCGCATACTTCTTCGATAAAGATGATCTTATCTTCAGTATCCATTTCGTACGGAGTTGCCATGGAAGCGGACAGAAGAGACAGGTTACCGCCGATCAGAACACCGGAAGCCTTACCTTCCTTCAGAACACCGATTTCGCAGCCTTCAGGGTTCTTGAATTCTACAGTACCTTCTTCTGCATTAATCATTCTGAACAGGCCTTCTCTTGTTTCATCATCGAAACCATCTACAATGTTGGAAGAAACCATTGGGCCATGGAAAGTAACCAGGTCACACTTCTGGTTAAACAGCAGATGCTGATTGGTTACGTCAGAATAACCTACGAAAATCTTCGGATTATTCTTTACGATTTCAGTATCGATATATTCCATGGTAC
>JAFYNS010000022.1 GCA_017556505.1 Bacillota bacterium
CCCTGAAATGTTCGCAAGCATGAAGGAACAGACTCTGAAGATCACCAAGATTGTAGCTGACGACCTGAAGAAGATGGGTATGGACCTGTATGACATCAAGTTCGAGTTCGGTTACAACAACGGTGAAGTAATCCTGATCGACGAAATCGCATCCGGTAACATGAGAGTTTACAAGGATGGCAAGATTATGGATCCAGTAGAACTGACCAAGGTTATCTTAGGTAAGTAATATCACCCTCATGAAACAATGCACCCGGTACGGAATTCGTACCGGGTGTTTTTTTATTATTCGGTTCTGGAATTTCGGACAGTCCCGTAAATCGGGCAGTGCCGCAGGCGGTTTGTACGCCTTTTGTCGATTTAAATACGTTATGGAGTACAATGAAGCGGTATTTTTCCCGTATTCCTTTGCTTTCACGTCATGTAGGTACGCCATTTGGCTTTTAGGGGATGCTTTGGCGTACAAATTTTCTGAATTCAACCCAGGAATCAGGGAACTTGTACGCCAAAGAGGATAAAAATAATGATTTGGAGTAATTTTGCTGTTTTGCTGGATACCATACAGCCGCATCCAAAAAACGGTTTCAAAACGGTTGACAAACGGTCTTGATTCGGTTATATTTTGATTATAAGGAGGTATTGGATATGAACATTGAAGAAATGAAACAGCGAAAAAAAGAACTGGGATATTCCAACGCTCAGCTTGCGGAACTGTCCGGCGTACCGCTGGGCACCGTTCAGAAAATTTTCAGCGGTGCCACCACAGCACCCCGTCATGAAACCCTTCGCCTTCTGGAAGGTGTTCTGAGTGAAACACCGGCTCCGCCGCCGCGGCAGGTCTACCGCCCCATGGGCTGGAAGGAATCCATGCGTGTGAAAGAATCAGAGTTTACGTATTTCGCCAAGAAGCAGGGAGAATACACAGTAGATGACTACTATCACCTGCCGAAGGACAAGCGCTTTGAGCTGATTGACGGTGTGCTCTATGACATGAGTGCCCCATCCAGCCTGCATCAGCTGATCGGCGGATACATTCACGCGCAGCTTTTTAACCACATCATGGGGAAGAAAGGTGCTTGCCTTCCTATGATTGCACCGGTGGATGTGCAGCTTGACAGGGACGATAAGACCATGGTGCAGCCGGACGTGCTCATCGTCTGCAGCCGTGACATCGTGATCCGACGCTGTGTTTACGGTGCACCAGACTTCATCGTGGAGGTTCTGTCTCCATCTACGAAGAACAAGGACCGTTATGTAAAGCTTCATAAATATTCCAGCGCAGGAGTGCGGGAATACTGGATGATTGATCCGAACCTTCAGAAGGTAGTGGTCTACAACCTCCAGGATGAGGATGCTGTGCCTGCCGTATACGGCTTCGACCAACAGATTCCGGTTCAGGTGCTGGGCGGTGAATGCGTCATCGATTTCAGGGAAATGTACGAGTATGTACGGTTCATATACGACCGGGAAGATTCCGGTGAAGAATAAAAGAGCAGCCTGGCGTGCGGTATGATTTATCATTCCGTATGCCGGGCTGCTGCCGTTTTTAAGGTTTTGAGTTTATATGGTGTTACGCGGTTTCCATGGCCTTTTCGAATTCAGCTTTGATTTCAGCCAGCAGCTGCGGACTGTCCATGATGTCCTTTCCGGTCATAGCCATGGCGCAGGCATTCTGCCACAGGGCCTGGCGGGCCGGTTCTCTCAGCGTTGTTTCTCTGAATTCTTCCGTATGGGTCGGATATTCTTCTCCCGGTGCCTGGATGCTGTAGTAAGGATGAATCGCAGGACAGACATGACTCACGTTTCCGATATCGGAGGAGCCTGCAGCCGGTAGGGCCGGTATGATATTTTCGATGCCGACTTTTCTCCAGTTTGTTTCCAGAATGTCCATCAGCGTTTCATTGGTTACCAGATTATCATTTCCCGCTTCAAACTCCTCGATTTCCAGACGTGCGCCGGCTGCAGCTGCACCGCCCCGGGCACATTCTTCTACTCTTGCACGGACTTCATTGAGGTAAGTCAACGTTTCTGCTCTTACATAGAATTCTGCCACCGCCAGATCCGGAATCGTGTTTGCCGCAGTACCGCCATCTTTGATAATACCATGAACGTAGGCAGACGGAAGCAGCTGCTGGCGCAGCAGACCGATGGCATTAAAGGTCAGAATACACGCATCCAGGGCATTGATGCCCTGCTCACGGGCAGAGACAGCGTGGGCTGCTTTGCCGTGGAAGGTAAAACGAAGAGCCCGGATCGCCAGAGACTGTCCGCTCCGCTCATAGCGGTAGAATGGGTGACCGATCAGTGCCACGTCCACATCGTCGAAAGCACCTTCTGCTGCATACTTTACTTTGGCGCCGTCGGTTTCCTCTGCAGGAGTGCCGATAACTACCACGCGGCCAGTGCTGTCACCCAGATTCTGTGCCAGGTGAATGGCTGCACCGGTGCTGACAGTACCGAGAATATTGTGGCCGCAGCCGTGGCCAACTTTTGGCAGAGCGTCGTACTCAGCCAGGTAGGAAACAGTGGCTCCACCTGCGCCTTTCACGTATTCTGCACGGAAGCCGGTGGCCAGGCCCAGATAATTTCTTTCTACAGTAAAACCGTATTTTTCAAGGAGCTTGCAGTGGGCTTCTGCGGACTTGAATTCCTCATGGCCCAGCTCCGGATTTTCGTAAATATAGCAGCTCAGGTCCCACAGGTCCTGTTCCAGCTGCGGATTCAGTTTGGTCATGTCTGTCATGATGAGTACCTCCTGTGATTCCTATTCAGTCTTCCCGAAGGTCTGCAGATGCTTCATGCTGCCGTAGCGTCCCAGAGCTCGTGCATATTCGTCGGCGTCATAGAAGCTGCACTTGCCTTCACCGAAGTCTTTGGCAACTTCCACTGCATAACGTGCCGCTGCCTCCACATCAGTGAAATTGGTGGCTCCAGTGGCACAGCCTGCAACAGGAACTTCTGTTACGATAGCCACACCTACAACCGGTGCATCGGTGGCAGTACATGGCTGGAGAATGCTGTTCAGGTGATACAGGTCATTGCCGTATGGCGTAATATCCAGTGTGCTCAAAGCAAACACTGCCGGCAGCTGGCCTGTCACACGTTCCATGACGCTGAGCAGGTCTTCACTTACTCTCAGGATGTACCCTTCCTTCACCGTATTGGAGATGGCAAAGCCCCGCTTATTGATGATGCGGTTTCCCTTGGTGGTGTCGATGGACAGGATAGCATCCAGCTCATCGCTGACTTCTTCCTGGTTTACCTGGTACATTTCCACCGGGGAGTCCATGAACGGAACCGGATGGTGTTCTCTGGTCGGTGCATCCGGACAGATGTGAGTGGATACAACCACGTCCCCTTCCAGGATATCGCCGCGGCGGTGCATATCCAGAAGTTTTGCTGCAGCAGTCAGTGCAGCCAGTGCACCGTCACCGTCAGACACGAAACCTGTCACCTCAGGTCTTGCACCCAGACCGCCCAGACGGCCCAAAATTCCCAGAGTCGGTGCATCTCCTCCTGCACGCTTTCCTCTGCGTCCCGGAATCGTGATGCGGATCATATCGGTTACGCCCTTCGGACCTTCCAGCGGCCATACCTTAATCTCTGCATCCGGATCGATGGACTTGAGATAAGCTTCCGCCTGCTCACCGCTGGCATCCGGTGCATCTAAAATATCGTAAACTTCCATAAGCTGCTTTAATAACATTTGTGTACCTCCTATATCATTTCGCCCTCATTGGCTTCTTCTTCAATGAGCTGTTCTGCCGGCATCATGTCACCGAAAACTGCACGGATGACCGCCTGCCGCACGTTGACCGATACCCGGGCGTGCTTGTCTTTCGCCTTTGCTTCTTCTTCGATAATCCCCAAAATTTCCACAAGCCGCTCTCTGGTCAGATAATCCCCACGCCAGTGAAAGGTCAGGGTTTTGCCCTTCTTCACCGCCTGTGCAGACCGTTTTCGGATATCCTCCAGTTTGGTAAAGGATACCTTTTTCGCCTTGTAGTAGAAGGCTTCCCCGTCGCTGCACTCCGGCACCCGCCAGATTACCGGTTCATGATCGCGGAAAACCTGTTTGTCGCTGAGCATGAAGTAATCGTAGCGCAGTTCTTCTGCCGCCACCTTGTCCCGCCCCTTGCCCAGGGAGTTGTCGAAGGTAGCATCCAGGTGATAATACTTGCCGTTTATCTTCAAAACATTCCATGCATGGCGGTACTTAATCCCCTTTTCCGGGTTGGCCTCAGAAATGGCGATGGTGCACCAGATATTCAGTGCATCGCAAAGGATCTTCACCGACTTGGCGATGCCTTCACAGACACCTACTCCCTGCCCCATAGGGCCGATGATTTCATGGGAATACTGCTTCTTCAGCTTGTCGTAATAAACGTTTTCGCAGATGAAATCATGAATATATTTCAGCTTTTCCTCTTCCTTCAGACTCATAGCTGGGCGGGCTACCTTTTCCACGCGTGAATTCATGGCCTTCTGGTGTTCCTGAATTTTCTTCTTGTCGAAGAGGTATTCCGGAACTACCTCCACACTGGAGGAATTGTCGTAGTATTTGTATTTAATCCCGGCGGACCAGAATACCTCTGGATGGTCGAGACGCAGAAGAAAATGGATTTTGAAGAGTGCATCCCCCTCCAGGCGGGGCACCATGAATGACGGTGCCAGCGAATTAAGCCCCTGCAGCAATGCATAATAAGCTGCCTGTTCCTGTTTATTCAGTTGTGTATAATAATAATGTGTGCTCATAGCATTACTTTATCATATTCCGGGAAAAATGTCGAATCATGTTGTTTCTTCCGCGAAAAAATTATATAATATTCAGGTAGAAATATTTTCCTACAGGAGGATTTAAAATATGGAA
>JAFYNS010000023.1 GCA_017556505.1 Bacillota bacterium
ACAAGGAATATCTGTCTCTCCAGTGTGACAGTGCTCTCCGTGACATCGTAAAGATTTATCCTTACGACGTTGCACCTGGGATTGATACCACCGGCGACGGTCAGGCTGACGAAGGAAGCCTGCGTGGTTCCAGTGAAGTAGTTGCCGAAAGAATTCGTGACGAAATCCAGAAGAAGGTTGCCGAGGCTGGTCTGGAAATCATCGAAGCCCGCATCACTTACCTGGCATATGCGCCTGAAATTGCTGCAGTTATGCTGCAGCGTCAGCAGGCATCTGCCATCATTGATGCACGTAAGATGATTGTAGACGGTGCTGTAGGTATGGTGGAAATGGCGCTCGAAAAGCTCAGTGAAAACGATATTGTAACCTTAGACGAAGAAAGAAAGGCCGCTATGGTGTCCAACCTGCTGGTAGTGCTTTGCGGAAACAAAGACGCCCAGCCGATTGTGAACAGCGGAAGCTTATATTAAATCATGGCTGAAAAAGCAAAGAAGCAGATTCCTCTGCGTGTCTCCGAAAAACTGTATAATCAGCTCGCGGCATGGGCAGAGGATGATTTTCGTTCCATCAACGGGCAGATCGAATATCTGCTGACTGAATGCGTCCGCCAGAGGAAGAAAAACGGAAAGTACGTTTCCGAGCACCTTGATGAGCCAATCGAACTGGATATTGAGTAAACAAAAAGGGAGTGAACTGATTCACTCCTTTTTTATTATTCCACAGGTGGTTCCACCTGCCATATTTCATATGCTGTATATTCCCCTGCCGGCTGGTAGCCGAAGCTTTCTGCCAGTGCCAGAGACTGCAGATTGTGTGCATCCCAGCTTGGATAAAGACCTCGCTTCAGACATTCCAGAATCAGTCGGGCTCCGCAGCACCTTGCAAGTCCCATCTGGCGGAATCCAGTATCCGTATCAATCTGAACTTCTATTCCGCCATCATAATAGGAATATGTACTGGCCCCTGCTGCCATGATACCGCCCAGCATCGCTGCAAAACCAAGACCGTGCCTGCGAAACTCATCGCAATCAGCAAACTGTGCCGCCTGACTGCGGCTCCAGTATTCTTCTCCGGCAATTTCAAAGATTTCTTCATCAAATGGTACAATCTTAAAATGTTCAGGCACAGCAGAAGCCATATCTTCAAGTCGCTTCAGATTCTCCGGATTTTGCAGGTCATCCAGCCTCTTTGCAGTCGCATATCGCGTCACCTTCTTCGCCTTTGGTCCCAAAGTATCCTCTATGGCAGTCTCCCAGGCCTCATTCTGCGGCATGAGAATACACATATCAAGAGGATATTCCAGTTCAGAAGTAAACCGGACTAAATCAGGGTTTGGTTTACCTGCCAGAAAGACAAAATCCCCCAGCACTGCAGCAGCGGTCTCTGGATTGCCCCTTTCATTCACATACAGATATCCCATCTTTCCCTGCAGGACTGACCAGAGAATGGTCTCAGGCCACTGTCCGAAAAGAGCTGCAGCTTCAGATGTGTCAGCTCCCCCTCTTATTTTTTTCCAGCAGCAATTCATCAATCCTTATCCTCCAGAATTTTAAAATCAATCTGCCGCTCTGAAGGCCGGCTGTCCATCACCCGGATCCGAACCTTCTCACCCATCTGGTATGGACGGCGAAGGTCTCTCGCAAAAGCCATTCCTTCAATGGTATTGGACAGCTCCACATACACACCGAAATCGGTCACCCCGCTGACGATACCGTCAAATTCATCACCTATATGGTTCACCATATACTGAGCCTTCTTCAGCTTTTCCACTTCCCGCTCCAGTTCCTGTGCGTGCCGCTCTGTCTGAGAGGAAATCTCAGAAGCAGTCTGCACATCAGCAGTATATTTAGCCAGAAGCTCCGGCGTCATTTTTCCATCCAGATGTGCCTTGATAATTCGGTGAATCATCAGGTCCGGATAGCGCCGGATTGGAGATGTGAAATGGCAGTAATACTGAAACGCCAACCCAAAATGACCTTCGCAGGCAGGGCTGTAATAAGCTTTTTTCATTGTCCGCAGAATCACACGGCTGACGATGGCCTCATAAGGTTCACCTGTCAGACCATCGATAATGATGGCCAGATTTTTCGGATGAATATTCTCAGGACTTCCCTTCAGGTTGATGCGGAAGTTGGCCAGATATTTTTTCAAATCTGTCAGTTTTTCTGCATCCGGTTTCTCATGGACACGGTAGACAAAAGGTGACTCCATCCAGAAAAAGTGCTCTGCTACTGTTTCATTGGCTGCCAGCATGAATTCCTCGATGAGGCGATTGGCTGTTCTCCGTGGTTCAATCTCAATGCGGACCGGTGTCTCGTATTCATCTACCTCAATAACCGCCTCTTCCAGATCAAAGTCAAGGCTTCCCTTCTGCTTTCTCTTTTCCCGCAAAATCTCTGCCAGCCGGCCCATCATTCGGATCTCAGCAAGGATGTTTTCATGGCGCCTGCACTGCTCCGGATCATCATATTCCAGTATATCAGATACATCATCATACACCAGGCGGGCACAGGAATGAATGACAGATTTTGTGATATCATGATTGACAATAAATCCATTATCGTCAATCTCCATAAGACAGGACAGTGTCAAACGGTCTTCATTCGGATTCAGACTGCACATTCCATTGGAGAGAACCCGCGGAAGCATTGGAACCACACGGTTTACCAGATATACGCTGGTTCCCCGCTTCAAAGCTTCCCGATCAAGCGGGCCGTCTTCCGAAACATAGTGAGTTACATCTGCGATGTGAACTCCCAGCAGGAAGTTGCCGTTTGGCAGCCTGTGAATGGAAACCGCATCATCAAGGTCCTTGGCTGCCGGTCCGTCAATGGTGAAGATTTTCTCTCCTCTAAGATCCAGACGGCCGCCCAAATCAGAGGCAGTGATGGGGGCCTTGGCTGCATGTTTTGCTTCGGCATTGGCCCGGCTTGGGAAAGTCTCGAAAAGTCCATACTGGCGAATCAATCCGCTGATATCGCCCCCTACCTGGCCGGCTCTTGCAATAATCTCTGTAATTTTGCCTTCAGCACGGCTGAATTTATCCGGGTATTTCGTGATACGTGCAACGACCTTGTCCCCATTCTGAGCTCCCCGTGCCAGCTCTATTTTTATAAATACGTCATCAGTATTTTTCCTGTCATCGGGCACAACAAAACCGAACCGTCCGTTATCCTGGAAGGTTCCTACTACTTCACTGTATTTTCGTTCGAGAATCTTTGTGATAATTCCTTCTTTAGACCGGCTGCAAAGATGCTCTGGCAGAAGATCCACCTCCACCAGATCACCATTCATGGCACCCAGCATATTAGCAGGACTAATAAAGATATCTTCGCCTTCTTCCTGACGGACGAAGCCGAATCCTCTTCCATGTTTTTCAATAATGCCTGTTGCAGGCTCAATTTTTTTCATTTTCTTGCTCATACCTATATCATAATGCAAAAAGGGCGGCTCCGCCACCCCTCTTTGATAAAAAAACGAAGCATTAATTCATCTTATTGCTGTCATTTTTCTTTCCGTTTTCGTCTTCACCATCTAATGCATCACGTACATCATCCGTCACATCTTCTGCACCGTCACGAATGTCATCTGCCAGATCTCCGCGTTCATCGCCTAAAGGTCCGTTGTCAGCACGATTATCATCCAGACGGTCATCATCCGTACCATCATTCAGAATTCCGTCATTATGGTTGTTGTCATTTGTCAGATTGTCATCTGCATTGTTTGGGGTCTGACTCAGATCATCGGTTCCGTCATTTCTGCCGCAGCCTGATAAGGTCATAATACCAAATGTCAGCAGCATAATCATAATAACTGCAGTTACTTTTCTTTTCATGAGCTTGCTCCTTTCTGCTATTCATGTGAATGTTCTCATAGATAGTTTGAATACTTTCTCATGAAAATATACAGAAGAATTATATTCTGGCAATACAAAAAACGGAGAAGATAAACTCTTCTCCGTCAAATGCATGCTTTGGTAAATGGATTATTCTTCGTCTGCTTCTACAGCTTCAGCTTCCATCGCCTGCTTGATGCTCAGGCTGATTCTCTTTCTTTCAGTATCGATTTCCAGAATCTTAGCTGCAACTGCCTGTCCGATTTCCAGTTCTTCAGCAATATTGGTAACTCTCTTGTTAGCAACTTCAGAGATGTGTACCAGACCGTCCAGACCAGGTTCCAGTTCAACGAATGCACCGTATTCCTTAATCTGTACAACCTTACCTTCTACAACCTGACCAACTTCGTAAGTTTCATTGATCACAGTCCAAGGTTCAGGCTGAGTCTGCTTCAGGCCTAAGGAAATCTTACCCTTTTCAGCGTTCATGGACAGAATCTTAACCTTAACAGTATCGCCAATCGCCAGAACTTCCTGTGGGTGCTTCAGCTTGCCCCAGGAGATTTCGGAGATGTGCAGTAAACCGTCGATGCCGCCCAGGTCAACGAATGCACCGTAATCAGTAAATCTCATTACAGTACCTTCAACAACATCATCAACGTTCAGACCGTTCCAGATAGCATCCAGCTTCTTCTGCTTTTCTTCTGCCAGCACAACCTTGTGGGAGAATACAGCTCTGCCTCTCTTCTGGTCAACTCTGGTGATTCTTACATCCAGTTCCTGACCCATGAATTCGTCAGCATTTTCAACATACTTGTCGGATAACTGGGACAGAGGAATGAAGCCGGAAACTTCCTTGTAAGCAGCGATTACGCCACCATTCACCTGTTTAACAACCTTAACGGTGATAACAGTCTTATTTTCGGAAGCTTCGATGATTTCACCCCAGTGTTCATTTACTTCTAACTTCTTCTTAGACAGTAAGATTCCACCGTCGCCGTCATCAGTCTTGATAACTTTAGCCTGGATTTCATCGCCTTCGTTGAATAAATCTGTCAGCTTCTGGTCTCCTTCCAATGTTACTTCTTCTCTAGGAATAATTCCATCCTTTTTGCATCCCATGTTAACGATGATTTCTTTTTCAGTAACCTGGTGTACCTTTCCGTTAACAGTTTCGCCTACTCTAGGCAGTCTTAAGGACTTTTCAATGTCTTCCATTAAGTCCTGCATGTTCATTTCAGTGATAATTTCACTCATGGTAGCAATAACCTCCTCTATTACGCATTCGGGCGTCGATGCACCCGCTGCAATACCTATTTTATTACATTTTTCGAGTTTCTGCAATGGTAAATCTTCTATTTTTTCAACAAAAAAGCTGTTTTCGCAGAATTTTTTTGAAATCTCCCACAGCTTGCGGGTATTGGAACTGTCTCTTCCTCCAATAATTACCATTGCATCACTTTCTCCGGCAAGTTTCACACAGCTGTTCTGCCTGTCAGCTGTAGCACTGCAGATGGTATTTCGGATGGTCATCTGCTTTCCTTTCGCTTCAAGAACGGATGCAACCGCATCCAGCGTTTCTTTCTTTATGGTAGTCTGGCAAACCAGGAACAGGTTGTCCTCTTCGATGGCCTCAGCCTCCTCCACCGTCGCCACAATAATGGCTTCGTCATTGCACCATCCGGAAATGCCTCGCACTTCAGGATGATTCCGGTCACCGACAATAACCACCTGATATCCTTCACTGCGTGCATCCTTTGCAAGTGCATGAATTTTGCTGACAAACGGGCAGGTGGCGTTAATTACGTTCACTCCTTTTGCTTCTGCTTCCAGGAAGAAACGCTCCGGCTCACCATGAGACCGTACGATTACCGTATCTCCTTCTTCCACTTCGTCCAGACTTGTGATAATCTGTGCACCTCTTGCTTCCAGATCGTCAGTTACAAAACGGTTATGAATCAGCGGTCCGCAGGTATATATAGTACGTCCGCCGCTAAGTGCAATCTGCTCTTCTGTTTTATTGATGGCCCGCTTCACACCGAAGCAGAACCCGCTGTTCTCAGCCCTTTTTATTTCCCGAACCTGCATATGATTTCTCCAGACTGTCTAAAAATTTCTTAAAGGATCCTTCCGATCCGTTTTCTGTCGGACGGTAATATTTCACGCCCTCTGCCTCCAGATTATTCGGCAGATACTGCTGCGCCACATAGCCTCCGTATGCGTGAGGATACTTGTATTCCAGTCCGTATCCCAGCTTGGATGCACCCTGATAGTGCGCATCCTTCAGGTGAGGCGGCACATCGTCAATTTTACGGCTGCGCAGATCATCCATCGCCGTATTGTAGGCTGCGATACAGGAGTTGGACTTCGGTGATGCTGCCAGCATAATCACCGCCTGACTCAGATTGATGGCCGCTTCCGGCATACCTACCATATGAGCAGCCTGTACGCAGGACGTAACGATGGAAATGGCTGAAGGGTATGCCATACCGATATCTTCACTTGCAATAACCAGCAGACGCCGTCCAATCATCTGAATATCTGCCCCACCGTCCACAAGCCTTGCAAAATAATGAATGGCAGCATCCGGATCGCTGCCGCGGATGGATTTCTGCAGAGCGGACAGCAGGTTATAGCGGTCGTCGCCCTTATCATAAAATCCGATTTTTCTCTGCATTGCTTCTGACACGATTTCCTTCGTGATGGTCTGTCCGTCATTCAGGTTGTCCACAATAAATCCGACGGTATCCAGGGTCACACGGGCATCTCCGTTAGCCAGATTTGCCAGAATCCGAAGGGCATCCTCTTCATATTTTATATTCAGATTTCCGAACCCCTTCTCCCGGTCTTCCAGTGCCCGCCGGGCCAGTTTTATCAGGTCTTCCGGATTATGACGCCGGAACTCATAGATATTTCTTACCCTGCTGATGACTGCATTATTCACAGCAAAATACGGATTCTCGGTGGTACTGCCGATAAACCGGATTACTCCCTCTTCCAGGGCTTTCAGAAGAGAGTCCTGCTGCAGTTTGTTCCAACGATGGAACTCGTCAATATATACGTATGTAGTTTTCTGTTCCAGTCCGAAAAACTTCATTCTGGCCTGATCCAGCAGTTCTTTCAGCTCCTTGGTACCGGAAGTGGAAGCATTGATTTCACAGAAATCCCCATCCATTTCCCGGGCAATAATTCTGGCCAGAGTTGTCTTACCGGTACCGGACGGACCAAAGAAAATGGCGGATTCAAAAGTTCTGTTTTTTATGGAATTATAAAAGAGTGAGCCCGGGTACATGAAATGCTCCTGGCCCACGAAATCATCCAGAGTGGATGGTCTCATTCTGGTTGACAGTGGTATCATCGCTGCTGTTTCCCCTCAAAATATTTTCGGCGGCTGCATCGGCCCGGCTGAGTACATTTTACTTGAAAGATGCTATAAACACGTCCTGCACACTGTTTTCCGGCAAAGATGCCAGCGCTTCCAGTGCTTTCTCTTTCGTGGAAAGAATCGGTCCGATTACTTTATAAATGTCATCATCCTGAATGATTTCGGCAGTAATTCCGCTGCTTTTCAGATTATCTGCAAGTTCCTGTGCAGCATCTTCTGTGGAAAAAGCTCCAAACTGCAGTGCATATCCTTTTTCCTGTTCCGCAGATACTTCCGTTTCATCCTTGTCTTTTTCTCCGGTGGATTTTTCCTTTTCATCGCTGGCTGCTCTGGCAGGACTTTCACCCGCATCATAACCAATCAGCGGTCCCACCACAAAACGTGCCGTGAGAAACCCAAGGAAAACCGCCAGTATCATTATACCAAGAAACGTACCGAATTTCATCCTTGATTTTTGAGAAGTGCTTTTTCTTTTACGAATTTTTCTTCGTGCAGGCTGCCTGTTCATATTCCCGCCTCCAATACCAGTTTTATACACTATCTTATGAAATGGTAAGAAGAATATTCCCGCAGGTCAAGAATCATCCTGTCAATTGCACCCATAATTTTATAGTCAGGATGAGATTTGTCCATCCACTCCCGCTGAAGACAGGACAAGATATGCTTTCCAGATGCGTCTGTCAGTCTTTTCATACTTTCAGTAAAAATATTAAGCCTTCGAAATAAAGCCAATTCACAGCTGTCAGGGATACAAAGAAGCCGGATTTGACCGTCTGTACCAATCCAGACAGTATCAGGAGAAATAACAGTCTGCTCCGGATACCACATCCAGTCACGGGCTTCGGTGAGATGATGAATCAGTTCTTTCAATATCTCAAGGCACTCTATGCACGTTAAAGTCCCACTTTCCTTCAAAGGCCAATATCCTTCTGTTCTGAAGCAGATGTGTACCGTTTCTCCCTGAACCGTTACATCAGCAGAAAAGAAAGCAGGACATTCGGAACGGGCAAGCCGGCAGATTTTTCCCGGCCAGGAAAAGCGTGATAATGGAACGGCAATATGTTTTTTCACTGCAATTCTTCTCATGAGATTCCTCCTCCGCAAATCTGACATGGTGTAAACCCCTGACGTTTCGCTTCTTCCAGATCCATGGTCCATCCGGAGTTTCCGTCTTCCTTCTGCTGCCGAACTATCCCGCAGGCAGTTTTATGAAAACGCTGCCCATACTTGGGATAGATGACCACATCCTGTGAGGTTCCCCCCTGCATAAAAGCTGCTGCATCAAGTGGAGAAGCATCCTGAAGAGAACCTGTAAACGCCCTCGCCATCAGCTTCTCCTCGAATGCAGCTTCGCCGCCAATTCCTGAGGTGTGAAACACATGAAAAGAAGTTTCTGTTGTTAAACTGATCAAGTCATCCACTCCGCCGCTTCGATATCCACTCCGCACCGATTTAATATGAAAATTTTCAAGCTGCGGACATTGTTCTGCAACTTCAGCTTCCAGACTTCTGCAAAGGGAAACAGTATTCCAATTTGAACTCTCCGATAATAAATGTTTCTTTATCTGGCAGCTTGCTGCAAATCCAATGGTTTCACATGCCGCAACTATATTAATAATCATTGCAAGAGCTAAAGAAGCCAGAATCATAACCGGCAGAGTCAATGCTGCTTCCACCAGGTAGCTGCCTTTCCGATTATTCTTCTCTCTCTTCTCTTTCATAGGTTTCTTCAAACAGATGCTCCTTATTATTTACAATAAAATTATACCGCAAACCAACATAGTAATCCTGTATTCTGAAATAATCGCAGTACAGATATTTCATGTTAATCTGTATCAGATCCATAGCCCGCAGTATTCGGATTCTTTCCGGCACTGTATTCATAAGGATTCGCAGATAATCTTCATAATCTGCACCTTCCATAGATTCAGGCCGTATGTATCTCCTGGTTTCACTCTCCGCATTTCCTTCAAAGTCAGCCTGACCCACGGCATTTTCCAGTGAAACAGCCCAGTTACTGTCACCTTTCAGCAGTGCCACCGATTTATTGTCGTACAATATAGCAATATCATTTTCTGCCTCTGCAAAGGCCCAGAGTTCCAGCAGAACGCCCTGAGTCAGAACAGCTTCCGGCCCAGGTGTCATCACCGCAGCAAGAGCCATGGCTGCCTCTCTTTTTTCAGGACAGCTGTACAGATATGTAAGATTCAGCATGTTACGAAGCAGAATCAGTTTCTGCCTGATTTTCTTCCTGGCAATTTCATCGTCGGCTTTTCCGCAGAGAATGTATTCTATTTCATTCTTAAAAAAGGTATCCGATAAGTTTTCCTCACCGCAGTAATGGCGAAAATAGGTAAAAATATACTGGTTCACCGCCGCAGATTCTGTCAGCTTCTGCAGACCGGAACCGTTCTTGATAGTTTCTGCGGCAGAAGAAATATCGGTTTCTTCTCTGCTTCCCTTTGATGGAAGATTGTCCAGAATCCATCTGCTTGTTACAGCACGCTGACCATAGGGTATTTCTGTTTCCTGTATGGGTGGCTTGAGTACATTGGACCTGTTTCCTGCCAGTACAGCCTGTTTCATCTGTCTTTTCAGATTATCAGGTTCCGCCAGACTGTATCCGTTCAGACTGCAGCTGCTGCCTTCATAGCGGATATAGGATTTATCACGAAAAGAATATAAAGCATACTGATTCAGCTTTTCTTCAACCATAGTCTGTTCTCCAAAATAGGCATACAGTCCGTACCGGTCTTTCAGATTCACATCATATTCTGCCAGAATACTGGTCCCCCAGAGTCTCCCAAAATGATCTGCAGATGCAGAAACAGCTTCCCGGGCAGATGCCGTAATCACTGCCCACACCAGAATTATGAGGGAACTGAAAATCATCAGTACAAATACGGTAAAGGAACCTTTGCGGTTTTTCACTTTTCCTGTACCTCCCCGGCAGCATGAGAAATACTTTCCTTCATCCGCAGAATCAAAACTTCCTGTGTTTGATACAGCTCATCCCGCAGAGCCGCATGCTCTTCAATCTGCTCCGTAAGATTAATATAAAAAGTCATTACCAGGCAGACCAGTGCAGAAAAAATTAGAATCGTTACGGGAAGCACCATGGTGGCCTCTACCATCTGGCTGCCCTTCCGGTTAAAATTTGGCATTGGACAGTGACTGGAAGGTATTGTCCACAAAACTTCCAATCTGACTTTTGAATACAAGTCCCAAGGCAACTGCAATAGCCACAAGAATTGCAACCTGGACCATTTCCATTCCGCGTTTATTTCCCATACCCAGTTTTCTTAAAATATTCATTTCTTTCACCTCACATTTCTTAAAGCTGCAGCATAGCCGGTGCTGCAGTAACAAGAAGCA
The DNA here is from genome assembly GCA_017556505.1 of Bacillota bacterium. Classification (GTDB taxonomy): domain Bacteria; phylum Bacillota; class Clostridia; order Peptostreptococcales; family Anaerovoracaceae; genus RGIG7179. The sequence continues at coordinate 10,596 of JAFYNS010000023.1, forward strand.
GCGCCATCATCAGAATTCCAAGGGGAAAGCTCATCTTACTTTCGCCCACGCGCATCCGTTCCAGACAGGTCCGCTTCCGCTCCTGCCACAGCACTTCGCTTTCTTCTGCAAGCTGTTCCCACAGATCCGTACCCCGATTCTGATTTTCCAGCATGATGCTGCTGATTCTGGCCACTTCCTTAACGCCGCAGCTTCTTCCAAAAGAGCTGAACAGACGAATTGGGTTTTCACCGTTTTTCTCTGATTTCAGCTTAATCCTGCAGACTTCTTCCTTAAAATAATTTTTCTGTTTTTGCTGCCCAGTACTGTATCCTTCTGCTGCACGGAAAAAAGCATCCTGCAGTGTCAGACCGCTGTTCATCAAAAGAAGAATTCTGCTCAGAAAACCGGGAAGACAGTCCATACAATCCTGTCGCCTTGTTTCTGCGGTTTCATTTTTGCCGGATAATTTAAAATTCAAACCGATTCACCCTTTCCATCATCAGGCATGCCAGCCCAATCAAAATCAGAGCTGCAGTACTTATCATCTTACCCTGGGATGAAGCAGTCAGCGGCTGAAGATATTCCGGAGACAGAATCTTCAGAAACAGAAGAACTGCAAAAGGAGAACCCATGATAATCCGGCTCTCAAACTTTTTCTGAGCCATAAGGGTCGACAGCTCCCGCTCAAGTGCAATACGGTCACCGATTATCAGGGCGGCTCTGTTTACTGCCTGTACCAGATTGGCTCCGGATCCTTTGCAGCTTTCGTATACCCCCGCAAAATCCGAAACATCCGCAAGCCCGCTCCGCTGTGCAAAATCCTTCAAAACATCCACATCAGCTGTATTGCTTTCTTTCATGCAGCGTACCATGTTTCTCAGTTCTCTGATTATCATATCCTCTTCTGAATATGTACCGTTCCAGAATGTAATGGACTCTTCCAGGGCCTGCCCCATACTCCGGCCAACAGATACGGAAGATGCGATGGAATACAGCACATCTCTGAACTGAAGAAGCAGAACCTGCTGCCGCTTCTCTATCTGCCTTTTTTTATAGTATGGTACCAAAAAAAATCCGGACAGTGACAGAAAAGCTGCAGCCTTCAGACTGTCATAAAAAAGCCAGCCTACTGCCAGACCTCCGCAAAGAGAGCAGAGCATCAGAACCAGAATATCTCTAAAGGATAAATCCCATTTCCCGTAATCGACAAACATGGTTACCTCCTTTCAGTTCTGCTTTTCTCTTCTGCATCAGCAGGTTTTCAGTCTTTCGGAAGATACCGTTCTCATCGCGGATCATCAGAGGATTGAGTACATACTGTCCCTTTTCATATCCTGCAATCTCGCAGATTTCCACGACCCGACGCATACCATCATCCATCCTTTCCAGATGAACCATGATATCAAGGGCACTGGAAATCTGTGAACGTACTGCCTCCATATCCAGGGACATGGCCATCATATACAGAGTTTCCAGCCGCTGAAGCATTCCACGGACAGAGTTTCCATGTCCGGTGCTCATGCCGGAATGACCGGTATTCATGGCCTGCAGCATATCCATTACCTCTTCACCGCGGACTTCCCCCACGATAATCCGGTCAGGACGCATACGCAGACTGGCCTTTATCAGCTGTGCCATGGTCACCTGTCCCCTGCCCATAGTATTGGCACTGCGGCACTCCATATGGACAATATTTTCCACATTGGAAAGCTTCAGTTCACTGGAATCCTCCACAATGATGATTCGTTCTGCGGGAGGAATATAATCTGCCAGTGCATTCAGGAATGTGGTCTTTCCCGAAGAGGTTCCCCCACTGACAAAAATATTGTACCCGCAGGCCGTCAGACATTCCATCAGAGATGCCCCCATATGGGTAATGGCACTGCCCTCAATCAGGCTGTGCATAGTCATATAGGATGATGAAAATCTTCGGATTGTCAGAACAGGACCATTGACTGCAACGTTTTTATAAACACCGCTGACTCTGGAGCCATCCGGAAGACGGGCATCCACAATGGGCTGAAGTTCGTTAATTTCTCTGTGTACCTGTGCTGCAATACTACGCATGATTTCTTCCAGTTCCTCAACCGAATCGAAAGACATATGGCACCGCTGAAGCCTGCCCTCCCGTTCCATAAAGATGTGAAAAGGACCATTCACCATGATTTCCGTCACCTGCGGGTCCTCCATCAAAGGCTGCAGAATTCCAAGCCGGCTCCGGGTTTTATGAAAAATTTTATGAACCGCCTCTTCCAGCTCCGTAACAGTAAACCGTGCTGCGTCAGGATCCCGAAAAATAAGATTTTCTATGCAGGCAAGAGCGTCCTCATCTCCCGCAAAATCTCCCTTTCCCAGATGTTCCCGTGCTTCTTTCAGTTTCCGTTCCATAAAAGTTTTCATGTTTCAGATTTATTCCTTTTCTGTAATTTTTTCACATCTCACATGCATAATAAAACAGCTGCAAAGATTTTGCAACTGTTTTCTTTCGTCAAAATTCGGCAGAAAGCTCCAGATTCCAACACGTTTCGACCATTATCCCCACATTTCGACAGATTTCCCCACGGTTTCCAACAGCCACTCCGAAAAAATTTTTATACCTGCTGCATAGGATTTGCTCAGCACAATCTCCACTTTTCCTGCATCATCCGTCACAAAACTTTCTCCATCATCCATCAGTTCCATGACAAACTTTTTCTGCCGTCTTTCCCCGTCCGGATCAGAAGCCGCCTCCAGCCGATTTTCCAGTCCTCGATTTTGCACAGTCAGCTGGAGCTCTTCGGACATATTTTTCGGATCATCATCCGGTCTGCGGTATGCCGTTCTGCAGTCCAGAAGATTATCCACCAGAATCTGCACTGCTCGGGGAATAACCATGTCCCCGGTCCCAAAATCAGCCAGAATCCAGTCATGTTCTGCCTGCTCTGCACAGAGACAAAGGAACTGCAGCTGCTCTTTTTCCGACATAAGCCCCGGTACAGCTCCGCCGCTGCCCCAGTTCAGATATTCCAGACCGGTGTAATCACAGCTTACATATTCACTGAAATGAAAGGGTCTGCCGTTCCGCATCCGGTAAAACAGTTCCATGCCGTTTCCCTCAGCCGTATTTTCAGCTTCCGCATCTCTCCGGTAAAGCAGACTCCCATCCCTGGGGGTAAAGGGCAGATACAGTACCCGTTCTCCGTAGGCTCCACTGAGCATGCGTCCTGCTGCCAGAGCCAGTGATGTTGTACCTGCACCTCCCCATAGGCTGCGGAAAATTACGGTACGTGTTTTCCCGCTGCCTGTTCCTGTGCCGATGGTTCTCTCCTTAAACGCATCCGTACTTCCCGTGCATTCGTCCCGGTATCTGCGCACCGCCTCATCAACCTGGCTGCTGATCTGACTGATTCTGCAGGTATCCTCGTCTGCCCGTATCACTCTGTAAGGCTCAAAACAGGCCGTCAGACCCTCGTTTTTGTCAAAATCAACAAGAAGTACGTCCCATCGGTTTTCCAGGACATTTACGCCCTTTTCCCCTGCAAATTCAATGAAATAAGGTCTGTCCAGCAGTGACAGACCTCTTGCCAGATCCGCTGCAAATCCGGGATTTTTTACTGAAACAGCGATTGTTACAGGTTTCATATGTTCCTCACTTTCCCTGTTTCCCTCTGCAGTTTCAGCTTATCCTTTTTTACATTTTCTGTCAATCTTTTTTTCCTGTTTTTCTGACAGTTCCCTGAGTTTCTTCAGTGCCTGATGAAGACTTCCCACCTCATCAATGAGACCTATTTCCACAGCTTCCGGCCCGAAAAGCAGTGTTCCTACATCATTGGCCATATTGGTGGTGCAGTTCATTTTCTCATCGATTACGTTTCGGTCTGCCTTTGAATGCTCTACTATAAAATCAACCACCCTGTCCTGTGTCTTCTTCATATATTCAAAGGTAGGTTCGGCAGTAATTACTGTCCCGGAAGTCCGGATTGGGTGGAGCGTCATGGTTGCAGATTTTGCCACGAAAGAATAATCTGCTGAAACCGCCAGAGGAATCCCGATACTGTGTCCGCCTCCGATGACCAGTGATACCGTAGGCTTGGAAATTCCCGCCACCAGCTCCGCCAGTGCAAGGCCAGCCTCTACGTCCCCTCCCACCGTATTCAGCAGAAGAAGGAGACCCTTTATCTCCGGATTTTCTTCTACAGCGATCAGCTCCGGAATCAGATGCTCATACTTTGTAGTCTTATTTTCAGGTGTGAGAGCGGTATGGCCTTCCACACATCCAATGATATTCAGATACTGGAAATCGCTTCGGAACTGGTTTCCGCTGGACAACATGCCAAGTTCTCTGATCAGGTCGGCGGTTCCGCTTTCATCCGGCTTTTTATCATTGCCCCTGTCCTTTTCTTTCGGTTCGCTCATAATTGTCTCCTCGCTATCGTAAATTTCAAGTATATTATTCAGCAAAGGAGCTACTTTTATGCGGTTAAGTGAAATCGGAGACAAGGAAATCGTTGATATTACAAAAGGCAGCCTTCATGGAAAACTATGGGATGCAGAAATGCTCTTTGATGAGCGAAGCGGTGTTATCTCCGCTTTGCTGGTGGAAGGATTCCAGAGCACAGACCGCCACATGCGTGGAGATCTTCAGCTTCCGTGGAACTCCATCGTTACCATTGGAGATGACCTGATTATCTTCAAATCCACCCATTAAAAACACGCAGCATTTCTGCTGCGTGCAAGTTTCAGATTATAAAATATTCTTTAAAAAACTCTTTCTGTGAATCGGTGTGATTCCCTTCTTTTCGATGCCTTCGTAATGTGCCTTGGTGCCGTATCCCTTGTTACTGTCAAACGCATAGTCCGGATACTGCTGATGGTATTCCACCATTTCCCGGTCTCTTGTTACCTTGGCAATAATAGAAGCTGCCGCAATGGACAGGCTCTTGGCATCCCCCTTAATCAGGGATGTCTGGGGAGTTTCAATATCCTTAATGGTCATGGCATCAAAGAGAATATGGCTGATTCCTTCTCCGGTCTTCTCACAAAGCATCCGCTCAGCCTTTTCCACCGCTTCTTTCATGGCAACTTTCGTCGCTTCCAATATATTGATTTCATCAATCAGATGATTGTCTGCACGGCCGATTCCCCAGGCAACTGCCTTCTCAAGGATCACATCATACAATGCTTCCCTTTTCTTCTCAGACAGCTTCTTGGAGTCGTCCACACCCAGAACATCGAAGTCTTCAGGCAGAATCACACAGGCAGTCACTACCGGACCAGCCAGTGGTCCGCGGCCTACTTCATCTACACCGGCCACATATTTTGCTCCGGATGCACGAAGGCTGCGCTCGTATTCCTGCATGGTTTCCAGTTTTTCCATGAGCATCTGCTGACGCTCAGCCTTGGTCATACCCATAATTATGCCTCCAGCTTTTCCAGTGTAATCTGACCGATTTTGCCGCCGCGGAACTCATCCAGTACAGTCTTGGCACAGCGCTCGTAGTCAATACGCTTACCGGCCATGATGAAACCGCGCTTACGGCAGATTTCTTCCATGTTTTCCAGCGCCGGATTGATGCACATATCTTCATCTGCCAGTTCGGTCAGCTTATAACGTGCCATCAGTTCTTCCGGATACATCTTTGCCAGTACGCCGATCAGCTCCATGGCCAGAGTCGCAATATCCAGAATTTCATCCTTGATGGAGCCGCAGAATGCCAGGTTCAGACCAACCTTCGGATCTTCAAACTTAGGCCACAGAATACCTGGTGTATCCAGGAGCTGCATGCCGTTTTCCAGGCTGAGCCACTGCTTGCCGCGGGTTACACCCGGACGGTCACCGGTCTTTGCAGACTTCTTGCCGGTCAGACGGTTGATCAGAGAGGACTTGCCCACGTTTGGAACGCCCACAATCATCATACGCAGCGGACGCTTACGCGGAGATCCTTCATTCTTTTCATCCTGCAGCTTATTTAAAAGCTTATAAAGCTGAGGTACACCCATACCGCTCATGCAGTTCATGGTCAGAACCATATTACCCTGCTTCTTGAAATGTTCACCCCAGATGGCATTATCCGCCGGGTCAGACAGGTCGCTTTTATTCAGAATGATGATTCGCTTTTTCCCCTTTACCAGATCGTCGATAATCGGGTTACGGCTGGAAACCGGAATACGTGCATCAATAACCTCGATGACCAGGTCAACCATCTTCAGGTTTTCCTGAATCAGTTCACGGGTCTTTTTCATATGCCCCGGATACCAGTTGATATTCTCAATCATAATTTACCTCTTTCTCATCACAAGTAAAAAAAAGAGGAATCGAATCGATTCCCCTTAAAGAATTAGTCTTCCTTAGTCTTGATCTTAGCAGCCTTACCGGTTCTTTCTCTCATGTAGTTCAGCTTAGCTCTTCTTACAGAACCCTTTCTGGTTACTTCGATCTTTTCAATCTTCGGTGAGTGCAGTGGGAAAGTCTTTTCCACGCCTACGCCGGAAGAAATCTTTCTAACAGTGAAAGTTTCGGAAACACCGCCGTTCTGCTTCTTCAGTACGAAACCTTCGAAGATCTGAACTCTTTCTCTGTTACCTTCCTTAATCTTAATGTGTACACGTACAGTGTCACCAACATTAAATGCAGGGATATCGTTCTTCAGATAATCCTGGGTAATTGTTCTCATTAAATCCATGTCTTTTATCCTCCTTCCCTCCAAGACGTTCATGGGGCTAAGACTGCAATTCAGTCTTCCGCACTTCATCCAGAGGACCGCCCGTAGTCAACTTCTATATTATAGCAAAACTGTCCCATAAATGCAAGCACTTTTTTGGCATCTTTGCAAAAATATTTTCGGTATTTTCTGTTTTCTATATTTTATGCTCTCGGATGGGTTTTATCATATACATCCTTGATTCTGTTCCTGGTTACAGACAGGTAAATCTGTGTAGCCGTAATATCTTCGTGGCCCATCAGTTCCTGCAGGGACTTCAGGTCTGCCCCGTTCTGCAGCATATGTACAGCAAAGGAATTGCGCAGCACCTGCGGTGTCAGGCTCTGAGAGAGTTCCGCCTTTTCGCCGTATTCCTTCAGAATCTTCCACAGTCCCTGTCGTGTGATCGGATGGCCGATATAGTTTACAAACAGAGTTCTCTCCTCCGGGTGTTCTTTCAGAATTTCATCACGCATACCATAGAGATATTCTTCCATGGCCTTACGTCCGATTCTTCCGATTGGAATAATTCTTGCCTTCATATTGTCACCGTTACAGGTCACAAAGCCCATGCGTACATTCACATCATCAATTTCCAAACCAATCAGCTCGCTGGCGCGGATACCGGTGGCATACATCAGTTCCAGCATGGCTCTGTCGCGGATCCCTTTCGGAGACTCGTCCGGCATGGACATGAGCCGGTCAACTTCTTCCACAGAAAGGTAAGCAATTTCCTTGCGTTCAATTTTCGGTGACTTGATTTCCATGGCAGGGTTTCTGCTGATTACACCTTCTGCCATCAGATACTGGAACCAGGTACGGATAGAAGCCAGTTTACGGTTTACCGTAGCTTTCGCCTTTCCTTCCTGCTTCAGACGCATGAGGAATGCAATTACTTCCGTATTGCCAGCTTCCTCGGGCTTTTCAATCCCGCGGTCTGCCACAAACCGTGCAAAGCTGTTCACATCACGCTGATAAGCTTCGATGGTATTGGCAGCCATATTTTTTTCTTCAATCAGATACGTTACAAAATCTCTCACATCTATCTCCAAATATATTTCCCATAAAAAATCGTGCTTTTCAAGTATAGTACCTGAAGTGAAAAAAAGCAACTGAAATTTGTCAAAAAAGGTCTGATTATGTAAACTTTTTTATTCATGAAATGCAGCCCGTCCACATACTATGAAACAGGAGTGTAAAGCCATGAATAAAAAAGTATCTTTTCTTCTGTTCCTTGCTGCTACCGGCATGACCACCGGCTGTTTTTTTGAACTTCTGCTGTCTGTAAGTGAAAAGGAAGAGCTCATGACTCTTCTGGCTGGGTTCCTGGGAGGCAAAGGTGAATCATCTCTGCCGGAGCTAATTTTTTCAAAGGCCGCCGCTGGAATTGTTTTTCTCGTGCCGGCATTTTTTCTTCCAATGATTCCGTGGATTGTACCGTTTCACCTGACATATCTGTTTTTCAGGGGATTTGTCCTGGGATTTTCCGCTTCCATGGTACTGGAAACCCTGGGTTTAAAAGGTATGTTTTATATTGCTTCGACATTGATTCCCGCCGAGCTGCTGCAGATTTTTCTGTTTACAGTGCTTCTGTGCTGTTCCCTCCAGGAGTTCCACCACCTGCATCACAGAAAAAAAGGCAGCAGAAAAGCCCCACAGCTTTTCACCGCAGGGCCTTATCTTTACACTTATGCAGCCGGATTTGCCATAATGCTTCTGGTCATTATCTTCCAGTCCGTTCTGCTTCAGGCAGTGACCGGACCATAAGAATGGCAATGGCAGTCTTTGCATCCCGGATATCTCCGTCCATGACCATCCGGTGAAGCACATCCAGCTCCATCTCTTCGATATCAATCGCTTCATTTTCGTCAAAGCAGGTTTCACCGGCAGTCAGATCCGTGCAGAGATAAAGATGCAGGACTTCTTCCGAATATCCTACAGAGGGATAAAAGCTGGTCAGATGTCTCACCTTACCCGCTATGTATCCGGTTTCTTCCTTCAGTTCACGGACAGCCGCATCCTCCGGCTTTTCCCCTGCATCAATTTTTCCTGCAGGGACTTCCAGCATCACACGTTCTGCTGGTTTTCGAAACTGCCGCACCATAACCATCTTTCCTTCCGGAGTGATGGCTGCCAGTACGGCTCCTCCATTATGTTCTATAATCTCACGGTAGGAAGTCCCGTTCTGCACGGTAACCTTGTCCCTCCGCAGATTGATGATTGCTCCTTCGTAGAGCCTTTCACTGCTTATTGTTTTTTCTTCAAAGGTCATTGCCCGGTCTCCTTTTCCGCCGGAATTACGTGTTCCCGGCAAAATATGTCCGGATATATTTTAGCACATTCAGCGCGGTTCTACAATGAGTTTGATGGCAGTTCGTTCCTCCCCTTCTATCTGTATGTCTGTAAATGCAGGCACGCAGACCAGATCCATACCGCTTGGTGCTACAAAGCCCCTTGCGATTGCTACCGATTTTACTGCCTGATTCAGTGCCCCGGCTCCAATTGCCTGAATTTCAGCACCGCCTCGTTCTCTTAATACGCCTGCCAGTGCGCCTGCTACCGAATTCGGATTGGATTTGGCTGATACTTTTAAAATATCCATTGTAATTCCTCCTGTTTGTTTTCTTAAAAGATTATTGAATACACTGACGAAATACTTATAGCTTCGTCTGAGGTCATTATAACAGGTAATTAAAGTAATTTGTGGAAAACTTTCCGACCATTTTCGACGGAATAACATTTTTTTCACATTATTTTCACAGAAACACTTGCAATTCTTCATTAAATCGGTTATTATAAAACCGTGGTTATCCCCCCTGATAACCTCATAATCTCAAATCCAAAATACCCCTTTTGAACAAAGTAGCCTGCTCCCCTGCAGGCTATTTTGTTTTCAGGGATTCTACATAAACAGAGGTATATCATGGAAATTATTCAGAGAAAACATCAGATAAATTACTATACATCCCGCCTTCTGGCGCGATATTTTCCGGGAATGAAGCTGGGTGTATTTGATATTGAAACGACTGGATTAAATCCTGCGGAAACCGAAGTGGTTCTGGCAGGTTTCCTGGAAGTCCAGCCAGATGGAAGTGCTCTGGCAACACAATATTTTGCCGATAAACCCGGTGAAGAACCACAGCTTCTGACTGCAGTCTTTGAAGAGTTTAAAAAGTATGATGTCCTCCTGACCTATAACGGAAAGCATTTTGACTTGCCATACATAAGTAAACGAGCCGAACTGCTTGGTTTCAAAGACTATCGTATTTTCTGCCATAACCTTGACCTGTACCTGGTTCTTCACGGTCACAGCACGCTGAAACAGATTTTGAAAAGCCTGAAACAGAAAAACGTAGAAGATTACATGGGTCTGCACATTGACCGTAAGGATGAAATTTCCGGTGCTGACAGTGTTCTTCTTTATCAGGCCTACCTGGAAGAAACATCCCCGGACAAAAAAGAAGAAATGAAGCTGAAGATTCTGCTTCATAACCATGATGATATTCTGCAGCTTTACCGTATCCTTCCGGTAGTTCAGCAGACGGATTTCCACAAAGCAATGAGTCACCTGGGCTTCCCGGTATCAGGTATCGGCAGATGGCCTAATCTGAACATCGGGCGTATACGCATGGACAATAAGGGTCTGGAAGTTACAGGTGTCTACGGAGGACCGCAAATCTCCTACACATCCTATGACAGCGGCATGGCACCATATACCTGCAGCTTTGCACCGGATGGAACCTTCCGTTTCCTCTTTTACACACAGCACCACAAGAACAGCTATTATATTCAGCTTCCTGCTCTTCTTGGCGAAACCGGCTTGAATGCAGTGACCTGCTATCCGGCTCATGTCAATGGATATCTGATTCTTACAGAAGGAAAACAGACAAACTGGCTTGAAAT
>JAFYNS010000024.1 GCA_017556505.1 Bacillota bacterium
ACACCGGCACGTGCCAGGGCCTCACAGGTAAAGCCGCCCACGCCGCCGATACCGAACAGCAGCACACTGGCCTCCTGCAGCCGGTCTACTTCTTCACTTCCCAGCAGCTGCCGGGTTCTCTGAAACTGGTCTTCCTTCATCGTTTCAATCCTCTCAGTTTATTCACCACAAAATACACTGTATCGGCGCTGTATCCCTGTCCTGCCAGCCTCCGTCCCACGCGGGCCAGGAACTTTTCATCCAGTTCCTTTCCCTCTGCCAGGTGCTGACGGGTCATCTTCACCGCAATTTCCAGTGCTCGTTTTTTCTCATCAAACAGATTTACAGCCTCCATGCCGCCTTCTGCATCTTCTGCCAGCTGATTCCAGGCCGCTTCGCAGTCACTGCGGCTGACCCCTTTTTCCATGAGACTGCGGTCGATTTTGCTCCGTCCCCAGCCCTTGCCTGCCGCCTGCCGGATGAAACTGACCCCATAGGCCACATCGTCCAGATACTGGTATTCCCGCAGTTTTCCTACTGCATCGTCTATTTCCGATGGACTGTATTCCTTCTTTTTCAAGTAGTCCCGGATTTCCTTCTCCGTCCGGGGCTGCATGGCCAAATATCCGGCCGCCCGGTCGAAGGCTTCCATCTTAGAGCTCATACTTATCTCCTTCTTTTACTTCTTCATAACACCAGACTGCCATAAATCCTTCCGGTGCCTGAAGTTTATGAAACACCACTGTTTTTCCGTCCCACATCACATGTTCTGCCGGCCGGCCCTCAGAATCCACCAGCTCCGGCCGCTTCCCGGATATACCGAAAAAGCCCAGACCGGTATATTTTGCCAGGGCTTCCCGCCGGGTCCAGAGCTCATAGAACCCATTAAGACCGGCTTCCTTTATATAGCGACCTTCCTGCGGAGTAAAGAACCGGTCTGCCAGCCGCTCGGCTGCTGCGGGCCGCATCTCCTGCAGATCCAGTCCGCAGGCACGGTCTGAAACCACGCAGGCCCAGTATCCGCCGCTGTGACTTACAGACACATGAACATCAGAAACAGCCTTCCCACTGTCAGCATAAACAATGAAAGGCTTTCCTTTTTCCGTCCGCTGAATATCCAGGTCTGTTTCTACCAGCACCGGCAGAAACTGCTGCACCTGTCTTATCAGCTCGTTTTCCCGAAGTTCTGCATCCACCGGGTCGGTAATGATTGCTGCCTGGTACATGGAACCTCCATTTCCATCCTTGATATTTCCTACATAATAAAAAGACACCTCTGCGGGTGTCTTTTTTATACCTTATTCTTCGGCTTTTTCTTCTTCATCGCCTTTCAGACGCGCCAGCACCCGTTTGTAGCCGTCTGCACCGTAAAGCAGGCACTTGTTAATTCTGCTGATGGTAGCAGTAGACGCACTGGTGATGGATTCGATTTCGCTGTAGGTCTTTTTCTCTGAAAGAAGTTTCGCCACCTGAAGTCTCTGAGAAATAGAATGAATTTCGTTGATGGTGCAGATATCTTCAAAGAATCTGTAGCAGTCCTCTCTGTCTTCCAGCGTCAGTACTGCGTCAAACAGCTGGTCAATGTCGTCTCTCTTCAGCTTGGATTCATATGCCATATTGCAAACTCCTTTCATATTCTACCGCTGTGCGGCTTTATAGCTTTCATACTATAAAGTATTATACCATTTTCAGGAGTTGCCGTCAATCCAAATTAATTAAACTTGATTTCATCCACCAGGAACTGAATTCGCTCCTGTCCCTGCCATACCTGGCATTCCAGTGTTCCCACCAGTTCCACAGGACGGCGTGCGTGAACAGCCAGTCCGTAACGCTGCGCATCATTAAAAAGCACACACTGGATGCGGCGGCCGGAATGACTCCATGCAAAGAACCGCATATGCTGCTCCGCATCACCCATATAGCGAATATCGTCCAGAGTCACGTTAGACAGCTGGAACAGCGGTTTCGGATTGGAATTTCCAAAAGGTGCAAGCAGTTCCAGTTCTCTGGCAAAATCTGCAGTCAGTTCTTCCACATCCACATTCAGGTCAATGTCATACTGACGGCAGAAAATATCCGGATTTTCTTTCTTAATTTCTTCCATGGAATCCAGCAGGCTCTTTTCCAGTTCCGGCAGATGTTCCTCCGGCATGAGGAATCCGCAGGCACCGGCATGACCTCCGAATTTTTCGAAAAGATGCTCATTCTTCTTCAGCAGTTCATACAGGTTTACACCGGCAATACTGCGTCCTGTACCCTTCAGGTACTTTTTTTCCTCTCCGGACGGAGTCACCAGAACCGCCGGACGGTAATAAGTTTCCTTCAGTTTACCGGCTACAATTCCGGCAATGCCTTCATGTGCATCCTCAGAGCGGATCAGAATGAAGTCCTTCACTTCATGTAAGTCTTCCACGCAGCTGCGGAAAGTATCCTGCTGCAGTTTTTTTCGCTGAATATTCTGATTTACCAGTGTAGCTACCTTTTCATCCAGAGCTTCACTGGCTGACGCGTCTTTCGGTTCTTCCGCACATCGCAGCAGTTCCACTGCCATAGACGCATCTTCAATACGTCCGGAAGCATTCAGATGAGGCACGATAACATAACTGATGTTTTCGGAAGTGATTTTGCCCGGAGTCAGGGACACAGCTTCAATGAGCCGTGCAAGCCCCGTACGCTGGCAGCGGTTGAGAATCCGCAGACCAAACTTTACGATAGTACGGTTTTCATCTACCAGCGGCATGATATCACCCACCGTACCGATGGCAACCAGATCCAGAACCTCGTTGATTACGGATTTTGGCAGGTCCGCACGCTGCTGAATGGCCTGAGCTACCTTAAATGCTACGCCGCACCCAGCCAGGCTCTTAAACGGATACGGACATCCCGGCTGTTTCGGGTTGATAACCAGACAGTCAGCAATGGTGTCCGTAACATTATGATGGTCAGTAACCAGTACTTTCATCCCCAGCTGCTTGGCATATTCCACCTCTTCGTAGGAGACGCTGCCGCAGTCCACGGTGATAATCAGGTCCACACCCCGCTCAGAAATCTGACGGACTGCATCCATGTTCAGACCATACCCTTCCTCAAAGCGGGACGGAATGTAGTAATCGACCTGGCCCGGATCCGTAATATGGCTTAAAATACTGAGCATCAATGTGGTGGACGTAATCCCATCGGCATCGTAGTCACCATAGATACAGATTCTGGAGCCCTTTACGGCTTCCTCCAGAATGAGAGAGACCCCTTCCTCCATGTTTTTCAAAAGAAAAGGGTCATAAGTCCTGCGGGGACTTGGGGACAGGAATTCCATGATGTCTTCCTGCTCCTGAATTCCCCGCTTATGTAACAGTTTTATAATTGTATTACTAATCTGCATGTTCTTATCCCTGAATATAGGTCAGCGGATCCACGATGGCTCCGTTTTCACGGACTTCCACATGAAGATGATTACCGGTAGATGTACCGGTTGTGCCGACCAGAGCAATAACCTGACCCTGCTTTACAGTCTGTCCTACGCTGACGAGGAGCTTGGAACAGTGACCATACAGGGAAACCACGCCGCCGCCATGGTCAATCATAACGCACTGACCGTAACCGCCGTACCATGGTTCTGCCTGAGACAGAATAACCTTTCCGTCACCCATGGCCAGAATGTTGGCCCCGCCGCTGGCGGAAATATCCATACCGCTGTGGTACTTCCAAACCTTATATACCGGATGAATACGGTATCCTGCATAGGAAGTGATATAATGGCTGCTTGGAACCGGCCAGATAAACTTGCCTCCCACATAAGGGCTGCTTGCATCGACCATCTGCTTCAGCTTGGCTTCCAGTGCCTTTGCTTCTTCCAGCAGTTCATCTTCTTTTTCTTCCAGGGTCTTCTTCTTTGCGTTCAGTTCTGCTTCCTTGGCTGCAGCTTCTTCCTTCTGCGCAGCAAGGCGGACCTTCTTTTCCTTCAGTTCCTTGCGGATTACTTCCAGCTCTTCGTGTTCTTTCTGCAGAGTTTCCATGACTTCCACGTCATTTTCGTAGATTCTCTGAATCATTTCCATGTTGGACAGGAATTCAGAAACACTGCCGGAACCCAGAAGAACATCCACGAATCCTACGGAACCGTTCTTATACATAACACGCAGACGCTCATTGAGTCCTTCTTCTCTCTTCTGCATATCTTTCTTCTTCTTCTCAATCTTCTTTTCAGTGCTTGTGATTTCAGAAGCAGTATTCTTGATATTGGCATTGAGAGTATTCACGGTAGCCTGCATGGTCTTGATGTCGGAAGCAACCTTAGCCAGGTCATTCTTCACCTGGTCCTTCTGGTCCTCCACATTATCCAGCTCATTCTGCACCTGGCTGATGGTCTGGCTGGCGTATACATAAGATGCGCTGCCCATGGAAAATACCAGTGCAGCACTGAGAACCAGCGCCATAGCCCTGCGTCGGCGTGTAATAAACTCCGTTAACTTCTTCATTCTCAAAATCTCCCTTTCGATTTAGGTATCCAGGAATCTGCGCATGGATACGATGCTTCCCCACGCACCGATGCTCATGCCCAGAGCCAGGAAAATAACTGTCATATTTCCTGCCAGATAGCTCACCGGAATCAGCGGACAGGACACAATCGCCAGCACCTGAGATCCGATGGTAGATACGATTTTGCCGTAAACGGCTGAAATTACAGCGGTGGACACCAGAGAGGCCATTAGACCGATCAGAATCCCTTCTGCCAGGAACGGTCCGCGGATAAACCAGTTGGTCGCACCGATATATTTCATGATTTCGATTTCCTTCGCACGGGCAAATACCGTCAGCTTAACGGTATTGGAAACCACAACGACGGAAACCACTACCAGGAAGCCCATAATAACCAGAGCTGCCATCTGAAGGAAGTCGGTTACTTCAGTAAGCTTTTCCACAGTTTCCTGATAGTACTGAATATCTTCCACGCCCTCGAAGCTTCCTACAAAATCTGCAATCGCTCCGGCCTGCTCCAGTGTATCCACTGTAATCAGAATGGAACTTGGAAGAGGGTTTTCTCCCAGGGAATCCAGCAGATAACCGCTTTCACCCCAGCGTTCTTTCATAATTTCCAGAGCTTCCGCTTCTGTACGGTAAGTTACGTCTGTAACACCGTCCATGGCCTTTACCTGTGCCATAATCTTCATGGTCTGTTCCTGAGTGGTTTCATCCAGCAGGAACACTTCAATCTGGTCATAATCCTGCTTCACAGCTTCTGTGAACAGGTTGACATTTACGGTAATAACAAAGAACAGGCCCAGAATCAGCAGCATGGCGGTAATGGAAAAAATGGACGCCAAACTCATGCCTCTGTTTCGGAAAATCTGCATGAAGCCCTGCTTCAGGTTGTATGTCATACTGCTAAGCATCGGCTTCACCTCCTCTGAATCCATAGGAACCAGACTCATCACGGACAATATGTCCGGAATCAATGGCAATAACACGCTTCTTCATCTGGTCTACGATATCCTTGGCATGGGTTACCATAACGATGGTAGTGCCGCGCAGATTGATCTGCTCCAGAAGGTCCATAATTTCCCATGCAGTATCCGGGTCCAGGTTGCCGGTAGGTTCATCGGCAATCAGAACCGTCGGATTGTTCACGATGGCGCGGGCAATGGCTACACGCTGCTGTTCCCCTGCGGAAAGTTCGTCCGGATACTTATGCGCCTTGTCACTGATTCCCACCAGACTGAGAATCTGCGGCACCTGCTTGCGGATCTGGCGCGGTGTCTTATGAATGACTTCCATAGCAAAAGCTACATTTTCGAATACGGTCTTCTTCGGCAGCAGACGGAAGTCCTGGAATACAGTCCCCAGACGTCTTCTGTACTGTGGAATCTTACGGTTGGAAAGTTCGGTTACTTCCTGACCTGCCACCATGATGCTGCCTTCGTCCGCGTCGATTTCCTTTAAGATCAGCTTGATAAAGGTGGACTTGCCGGCGCCGCTGGGACCTACCAGAAAGACGAAATCACCCTTTTTAATATGTACACTTACATTGTCCAGACCTACGTTGGACTTGTAAGTTTTCGTTACGTTCTCAAAACGAATCATCTTTTTCCCCTTCGCAAAATATTTACTCACGGCACCTTTTTCCGCACCGTACGCATAGCAATACAGACCGTTTTCGACCTTGTTTCGAATCATCCGGTCTGGTTAGTTATATTATACTATAAAACGACAGGATTTTGAACAGTAAATTATGGGAAATCGCAGTTTTCACAAAAGAAATTTCCCGCCTCTGTCAGTTGACGAAACTGGCGGTCTGGTCTAAAATTGTGATATAACCTTTTTCGACAAATTACGAGGTATATTTATGAAAATCACATTGCAGAATGTAACGAAAAAATTCCCAAGCCGCAATAAAAAAGTCCGCGAGGATGTGATTGCGGTGAACAATTTTGATTTTGAAATTCCTGACGGAAAGCTGATCGGCCTGCTGGGACCTTCCGGCTGCGGCAAGAGTACGGCACTGAACCTGCTCTGCGGTCTGCTGAACCCGACAGAAGGCAGAATTTTCTTCGGTGACGATGATGTTACCAACCTGCCTGCAGAAAACCGCGGTGTCGGTATGGTATTCCAGAATTATGCCCTCTACCCGCATCTGACCGTAAAGAAAAACATCATGTTCCCTCTGGAAAACCTGAAGGGAGCCGAAAAGATGACGAAGGAAGCCATGGAAGCCAAAGCGCTGGAAGCAGCCAGACTGGTGCAGATTGACGGACTGATGGAACGAAAGCCAAGCGAACTGTCCGGCGGCCAGCAGCAGCGCGTGGCCATTGCCCGTGCCCTGGTAAAAGTACCGAAAGTTCTCCTTCTGGATGAACCGCTTTCCAATCTGGATGCCCGTCTGAGACTGCAGACCCGCGAAGAAATCCGCCGCATTCAGAAAGAAACCGGTGTTACCACCATCTTTGTAACTCATGACCAGGAAGAAGCCATGAGTATCTCTGACCAGATTGTGGTGATGGAGGCTGGCGTTATCCAGCAGATCGGCAAACCGCAGGATGTTTACGACGATCCGAAAAACCTGTTTGTAGCCAAGTTCCTGGGTACTCCTCCAATCAATGTCTTCAACGGACGTATCGAAAAGGATGGCCTTTGGATTGGCCAGGACAAGCTCTTCGATATAGCTGCACCGGATGGAATTCAGATTGCTGACCAGCCGGTAACCATCGGCATCCGTCCGGAAGGTTTCATTCTGGGTGAAGGAGACGGAGGCGCACTGACCTTCAGCCTGACTGAAGTGGAAGTCATGGGAAGAGATATCACCGTAGTATCTGCTCATCCGGACTGCCAGAATGTAGAAATCCGCTCCATCATCAGCTCCGAAAACCGTGAAGAAGTGGAAGCACTCATGGAAAAGACCGGAACTGCAAGCGCGGTAC
This sequence comes from Bacillota bacterium, assembly GCA_017556505.1. Lineage (GTDB taxonomy): Bacteria > Bacillota > Clostridia > Peptostreptococcales > Anaerovoracaceae > RGIG7179. The sequence goes on from JAFYNS010000024.1 coordinate 7,392, forward strand.
GTTTTGATGTGAAACCGCATAAGGTACACATCTTCAGCACCGAAACCGGCCAGCGCATCTATTTCACTGCGAAATAAGGGAGGCTGCCATGGAACGAAACAATATGAAAGCCTGGCTCTACCTGCTGCCGGCTATCCTCTTTCTGGGTGCTTTCCTGGTCTATCCTCTGATTGACGTATTCATCTACTCCTTCGAGGAAGGCTATAACTCCGCATCCCAGACATATCACGGCGTGGGCCTGTATAACTACAGCTACGTGCTCCACGACCCGTACTTCCTGCAGGCTGTAAAGAACACCTTCATTCTGGTTATCTTTACCGTACCGATTTCCACAGGGCTGGCCCTGCTGATTTCTGCAGGGCTGAACTCCATAAAAAAGCTGAAGGAACTGTTTCAGACTGTATTCTTCCTGCCATATGTGACCAACACCCTGGCAGTGGGTCTGGTGTTCATGATTCTTTTTAAGAAGACACCTTACAGCGACGGACTCATGAACCTGATTCTGGGACTCTTCGGCATGGGGCCTGTTGATTTCATCGACGGACCGTACTGGGCCAAGATGTTTGTCCTCTGCTTCTACACCGTATGGGTGGTTATGCCCTTTAAGATTCTGATTCTCACCAGTGCCCTGGCATCGGTGAAGCAGGACTACTACAACGCAGCAAAGATTGACGGAACCTCCCGTCTCAGAACCTTCACACGCATTACCCTGCCAATGATTTCACCGAGCCTGTTTTACCTGATTATCACCGGTTTCATCGGTGCATTCAAGGCTTACAGCGATGCGGTGGCACTCTTTGGTACCAATCTGAATGCAGCAGAAATGAATACCATTGTAGGTTATGTATACGACATGCTCTACGGAAACAGCGGAGGCTACCCATCCTATGCATCGGCGGCAGCCATCATCCTGTTCTCCATCGTGCTGACCATCACCTGCATCAACCTGCTGATCAGCAGGAAGCACGTACACTACTCTTAATACCGAGGTTTTAATATGACCAGACCAACTGATTTTGAAACAATTGAAAAGAAAGCCCGCCTCCGCAGCCGGTCTATCAAGACTGTCACCTACGCGCTGCTGGCCATCTGGGCGATCGTGGTACTGTTTCCCTTCTACTGGATGCTGCTGACCTCCGTAAAGAGCTACAGTGCCTACAGTTCGGAATATGTTCCGAAATTCTATACCCTGGCACCTACCTTCCAGAACTATGTAGATGCCTTCACCACAGTGCCGCTAGCGGACTATTTCCTCAACACAGTGATTTTCACAGTGGCAACCACAGCTATGATGCTGGTGGTGACAGTCCTTGCGGCCTTCGCATTCGCCCGGCTTGACTTCCGCGGCAAAGACCTGGCCTTCACCCTGTTCCTGGCCCTCATGATGATTCCAAGCGAACTGGTTATCATCACCAACTTCGTCACCATCACCGACCTGGAACTGCGGAACACCTTTATGGGTCTCATCCTGCCGTCCGTCACCTCCGTCTTCTACATTTACCTGCTGCGTGAAAATTTTGCCCAGATCCCGGACGAACTCTACTATGCAGCCAAGGTTGACGGAACCTCCGACCTGAAGTACCTGACGAAAGTCATGATTCCAATCTGCCGTCCGACCATCATTACCATCACCATTCTGAAGGTAATCGAATGCTGGAACTCCTATGTATGGCCTCGCCTCATCACCGATGAGGAAGCATACTTCCTGGTATCCAACGGAATCCAGGAAATCCGCGAAAACGGATTTGGCCGTGAAAACATTCCTGCCATGATGGCGGCGGTTGTGGTAATTTCCGTGCCCCTGATTATTATCTTCCTCATCTTCCACAAGAAGATCATGGAAGGCGTAGCGAGAGGAGGTACCAAGGGATGATGAAATTAACCCGCAAAATCTTCCGTATCGGCCTGGCTCTGGCCCTGACTGCTTCTCTGGTGCTCACAGGTACCGGCTGCCATGGTTCCCGCGGTATGAATGAATTCGTCATTCCGGAGGAATTCGACACTTCCCGGGACTATGAAATCACCTTCTGGGCCAAGAACGATACCAACAAGACCCAGACGAAGATTTATGAACAGGCAATTAAGGACTTTGAAGCCCTGTACCCGAACATCCATGTAAACCTGCGCCTGTACACTGACTACGGCAGAATTTACAACGACGTTATCACCAATATTGCCACCGGAACCACTCCGAATGTGTGCATCACCTATCCGGACCACATTGCCACCTACCTGACAGGAACCAACAGCGTGGTGCCTCTGGATCAGCTTTTCGCAGATGAAAAGTACGGTCTGGGCGGCAGTGAAGTTGCCTTCGATGCACCGACCCTGGAGGAAATCATCCCGAAGTTCCTTGGTGAATGTGAGTTCAACGGTGCTCACTATGCCATCCCATATATGCGTTCCACTGAAGCCTGCTACGTAAATAAGACCTTCGTGGAAAAGCTGGGATATGAGCTTCCGGAAACTCTGACCTGGGATTTTGTCTGGGAAGTTGCCGAAGCTGCCACTGCGAAGAACGCGGACGGCACCTATAAGGTAAACGGCCAGAAAGTTATGATTCCGTTCATCTACAAGTCCACCGACAATATGATGATTCAGGTGCTTCGCCAGCAGAACGCGGAGTACTCCACACCGGAGGGCGACATACTGTTATTCAACGATACAGCCAGGGAATTCCTCTACGACATCGCCGAGCACGCGAAAACAGGAGCCTTCTCCACCTTCAAGATTTCCAGTTACCCGGCTAACTTCCTCAATGCCGGCCAGTGCATCTTCGCTGTGGACTCCACTGCCGGTGCCACCTGGATGGGTACCGATGCACCCCTTTCCGACATCGCTGCCGATAAGCTGGTGAAATTTGAAACAGAAGTCATGACCATTCCGCAGTACGATCCGGAACATCCGACCATGATTTCCCAGGGACCGTCCATGTGCGTCTTCAATAAGAATGACCCGCAGGAAGTGCTGGCATCCTGGCTCTTTGCCCAGTACATGCTCACAGACAAAGTACAGATTGCCTATGCACAGACAGAAGGTTACGTTCCTGTCACCTCCAAGGCACAGGAAACCCATGAATATCAGGACTACCTGTCCCGCGGCGGAGAGGACAACCAGCTCCACTACGAAGTGAAAATCAAGGCAGCCCAGCTGCTTCTGGATAATACAGAAAACACCTTCGTGACACCGGTCTTCAACGGTTCTGCATCTCTCCGCGATGCGGCAGGACAGCTCATTGAAACCACCACCAAGTCGGTGAAGAGAAAGCAGGAAGCAAACGAAGAATTCTTTGAAAAGCTTTATACTGAGACAGAAGCTCTGTACCGTCTGGATCAGGGCAGTACAGCTTCAGGCGGCACAGGAGGTGCCGGTAAGGATCTGGGGCCTCTCCCATCCACTGCCAGGTTCCTTCTTGGGGCTCTGGCCGGAACCTGGGCCTGCATCATCGCCTATGTCATTTGCCAGTATATGAAAAAGAAAACGGGCGAAAAACATTGATTTCTGCAGATTTTGATGTATAATATTCCTTGGATTCCGATATTTTCATTGGGAGTCTGCACATATTTTAAAATGCTGAAATGCAAATTAAAAAGGAGAAGAGAAAATGAAAAAGATTTTATCTTTACTGTTAGTTTTTGTAATGGTATTCGCACTGACTGCATGCGGCGGCGACGAACCTGCTGCTGTAGATCCTAACGCTAAGTCTGAAGGCGTTATGACTTATGCAGAATACGCTGCAGCTGAACTGGATACCGAAGTAGTTATCGAAGCTTTCGTTCAGGCTAAGCAGTCCTGGTGGGAAGACAAGGCTACCGTATATGCACAGGACGGCGAAGGCGGTTACTTCATGTACGACATGGCTTGCTCCGAAGAAGACTACGCTCTGCTGACTGAAGGTACCAAGATCAAGGTTACCGGTTACAAGGGCGAATGGGCTGGCGAAGTTGAAATCATGGACGGTACTTTCGAAATCGTAGAAGGTGACACCTGGGTTGCAGAAGCAACTGACGTTACTGAACTGCTGGGTACCGATGCTCTGGCAGATCACATGAACAAGTTCGTTTCCTTCAAGGGCATGACAGTAGAACCTTCCGTTGATGCGGATGGCAACGAAGTGGCATTCCTGTATAACTGGGATGGTTCCGGTTCCGAAGGCAACGACCTGTACTTCAACGTTTCCCTGAACGGTGAAACTTACAACTTCTGCGTAGAATCCTACCTGACCGGTGCTGAAACCGACGTTTACAATGCTGTAGAAGCACTGAACATCGGCGACGTAATCGATATGGAAGGTTTCCTGTACTGGTATGAAGGTGTAAACCCTCACATCACTTCCGTAAGCGCAGCTGCATAAGCATATTTAAAAATGACAGATGCCCCTGGCTCACTCACGCCGGGGGTATTTTTTATGTTATATGCTTTTATCCGGCTGGCCTGTCATTTTCCTTACCTGTTCTGCCAGCTTTGCCGCAGCCTGGAAATCCTCTCCATCCATCAGTTCTGCCGGCAGACAGCAGGTATTCTGGGCGCGGTATATTACTCCCGCATCGAGCAGCGGCAGCGAAACATACTCCTTCAGCTTCAGAAACCGTTTCATCCCGCTGTGATTTACTTCTTCATTATCCCGGTTAACAGCCCATAGAACAGGAAGTCCGGAAGTCTCCATATCACGCAGTATTTCATAAGTTTCTGCTCCTGCATAAACAGATGCAGGAAGCGGATCGATGACGGCAACCGTAAGATCGTACTTCTTCAAAGTATCCAGCGGCGGACTGTCTGCAACCACCCACTCTCCCGGTACCGTCTCCAGATAAGGTCGAAATACTGTTCCGCCTCCATCCCCGTTCCTCTTGCAGTGTCTCCAGACAGACCAGTTGATGCCTTTGTGAAGATACAGTCTGCTGCTCTCACCCGGGCTTTCTGCGAAAGAATTTGTTCCAAACCTCTGATCCAGACCTGCTTCATAGTATAGCAGGGGCTTTCCAGCTTCCGGCTGGCGCATCTGTATATAAGTCACAGGAACTTTCGATATTCGAGCCGTTTCGCCAAAATTCGACTTCTGAAGCAAAAAAGCCAGGGTAGTTGATGCAAATGTTGCACCAGCACCCCGGCTTATACCGATTACCGCTATTCTTTTCTGTTTTTCAGGCTGAAGAAGATTCCACTCCGGCTCTTCCTGCAGCATCTGCGAAGACTCCCTCCGCTTCTTGAAAAATAAACGTTCCATATTCCGCTCCGTTCCCATACGAAGCAGATAATCCACTGTCACCAGGCAGGAATTCTATTCGAATTTCCGTCCCAGAGTCACTTCCGGCATCAGTTCGCAGCCGATAACCTCCAGCATATGTTCCATCTGCGCCACTTCTTCTGCGCTGAAGCGCTGGCGGATTCTTTCCATGACCACATTCATATAGTCATAGGTGATACCGTAATCCTCCATGTACTTTTCAGTCACTTCCAGATGATACTCACGCTTGTCCTCTTCATTACGGACTTTCCGCAGGTAACCCTTGCGCACCAGATTGTTCACTTTATAGGCCGCATTGGGTGCAGACAGCTCCGCAAAGGTAGCAAACTCATTTACCGTAGGCCGGCCCAGAGCGTAAATAACCTCCAGACAGAACACTTCCACAGCAGAAAGGCTGTCCTTTCCGCCATCCAGCCGCTTAAATACCTTCGCGTACAGACTCAGCTTAAACTTTGTATAAATCTCAGCAAAACTTTTTTCCAGCATGACACACTCCTTCATAATCACTCTTATTTTAACTGAAATTCCGAAGCGGTGCAACGCCAATTTTGCTCTATTTCAGCTTTTCTGCCAGATATCCCAGAGCCTCTCTGTACCCTTCGAATCCCTTTCCGCAGATCATCTTCTCTGCGTATAAGGATACATAAGAATGTTTACGGAATTCATCCCTGACATGGATATCAGACAGGTGTACTTCCACCGCAGGAATCTGTACTGCCTTCAGAGCATCCAGAATGGCCACGCTGGTGTGTGTATAGGCTGCCGCATTGATTACAATACCGTCTGCCTTCTCAAAATATGCCTGCTGTATTTTCGTCACGATTTCACCTTCATGGTTGGACTGATATACTTCCACATCCAGTCCCATTTCAGAAGCCCATCCTTCAACAGCTGCCACCAGGTCAGCATAAGTCTGACGTCCGTAAATCTCAGGTTCCCGAATCCCCAGCATATTCAGATTCGGCCCATTTATCACCAATATTTTCATAACCTCTTTCCTTTCATTACAGCTGCGCTGCTGCAGTTTTCGATGCTTGACTGTCTGCTGTGCGAGTGATTCCGCAGACGCTATGCGGCGAGGACAAAGGAGTACAGCAGATCAGTCAAGCAGTGAATCCAATACGGCAATTGCCGCTGCCGCTTCAATGCAAGGCACTGCACGCTCTACAATACAAGGATCATGCCGTCCTTCTATCTTCAGCTTCACATTGCAGCTTCCGGACATGGACACGCTGTCCTGCTCCTTAAAGATAGAAGGCGTCGGTTTCATGGCCACGCGGAACACAATGGGCATGCCGCTGGCGATACCGCCCAGAATGCCTCCATGGTTATTGGTGCTTGTCTTCACCCTGTCGTCTGCCGGATCTACATAAAACGAATCGTTATTTTCGCTGCCCCTCAGACCAACACAGCCAAATCCGTTTCCAAACTCAATTCCCTTCACAGCAGGAACACCAAATACCGCCAGAGAAATTCTTCCTTCCAGCCCATCAAAAAGTGCATCCCCGCAGGAACCGGCTGCAAGACCGGTTACCACGCACTCGATAACGCCGCCCACAGAATCGCCGTCTGCCTGAGCCGCTGCCATCTGCCCGTACATGGCTTCCATACCGGCCTCATCCACCTGATGGATTCCGGTCGCCGAATCCACACTGCAGACCCCGCTGACTCCACCTACGGAAATCATCTTCGCAGAAACTTCGATACCGCGCTTTGAGAGGATCTGTTTTGCCATGCCGCCTGCAATGCACAGAGGAGCCGTCAGACGTCCGGAAAACCGTCCGCCCCCACGCAGATCCGCATCTTTGCCGTCCTTCATCATGGCTGCAAAATCCGCATGCCCCGGCCGCGGTACATCCCGCAGACTGTCATAGTCAGAAGAACGCTGCGCCGTGTTTTCAATAGCCACTTCCACAGGAGCGTCCAGAATCCGCAGCATGCCTTCTCCGGCAGGTTCCACCCCCGCCAGAAATACCGGCACATCCGGTTCCTTACGGCCTGTGGCATACCGTTTTCCTGCAGCACCACGGCGAGCCATAAATTCCTGCAGCTTTGCAATGTCTATGATTTCACCGGCAGGAAACCCCTCGGCCCGCATCTCCATGGACGGACCATGAGAAGTCCCGCTGATGGTAATCTTCAGTTTATTTCCAAAGGTACTGCTCATAACAACCTTTCCCTTTCCTCAAAGAATCCCGGATAGGACTTATTCACCGCCTCTGCACCCAAAATGATCACAGGTCCACAGCACAAACCTGCTGCCACAGCGGCACTCATCACAATGCGGTGGTCTCCGGCTCCGTCCACCGTGCCGCCACGCAGGCCGCCTTCACCATGAATCAGGAGGAAGTCATCCCCCTCTTCCACGGAAGCACCAAGTGCTGTCAGCATGGCAGTCACGGTGGCAAGACGGTCGCTCTCCTTGATACGGAGCCGTCCCGCATTATAAATCCGTGTATCTCCCTGTGCCGCCGCTGCCACCACACTGATGACCGGCACCAGGTCCGGAATATCTTTTGCATCGATATCGCATCCCTTCAGCATACCGCCATCAGGTCCGGCGCAGGTTACACTTCCAGCCTCTGCATCCTCTGTCACGGAAGCACCAAACTCCCGCAGCACATCACTGATGGCCCGGTCACCCTGTACAGAATCCAGATTCAGCCCGGTCACAGTAACCGGCTCCCCGCCAATCGCCCCGGCTGCCAGCCAAAAAGCTGCATTGGACCAGTCGCCCTCAGAGGCAAGCTTTGCAGGGCCACAGTAAATCTGACCTCCCGGGATTTCAAACCGGACACTTTCACCGCATTCAGGCTCTGTTTCACGAATCTGAATGCCGAAATCTTTCAGCACATCCAGTGTAATATCGATATATGGCCGCGATTCCACATTCCCGGTCAGCTTCAGTACACTGTCACCTTCCAGAAGCGGAAGTGCATACAGAAGCCCGCTGATAAACTGGGATGATACACCGGCCTCAATGGTATATTCACCTGCAGACAGTTTTCCGCTGCAGACCAGCATATTTTCTTCATACCGGAAGGTAACCCCATGAGGCTCCATTGCCCTCAATAAAGGCTCCATAGGCCGCTGCATCAGCCGTCCATGTCCCGTGAACCGGGTTTCTGCCTGAAGCCCCAGAGCTGCACATACCGGCACCATGAAACGCAGTGTGGTCCCGCTTTCCCCGCAGTC
>JAFYNS010000025.1 GCA_017556505.1 Bacillota bacterium
ATTCCTGGATACTCCAGGTCACGAAGCGTTTACTGCAATGCGTGCCCGTGGTGCTCACGTAACTGACATTGCGGTACTGGTAGTTGCTGCTGACGACTCTGTTAAGCCGCAGACTATCGAATCCATCAGCCATGCCAAGGCTGCAGGTGTTCCAATCATCGTTGCAATCAACAAGTGCGACAAGCCGACTGCAGACCCTGAAAGAGTTAAGATGGACCTGATGAACCATGGTATCGTAGTGGAAGATTACGGTGGAGAAACCATCGCAGTTCCTGTTTCCGCAAAGAAGGGCGAAGGTATCGTAACCCTGCTGGAAATGATTCTGCTGCAGGCAGAAATGCTGGAACTGAAGGCAAATCCAAACAGACTGGCTACCGGTTCTGTAATTGAAGCAAGACTGGATAAGAACAAGGGTCCTGTAGCAACTCTGCTGGTTGACAACGGTACTCTGAAGAGCGGCCAGAGCATTGTAGTTGGTACCAGCTACGGCCGTATCCGTCTGATGACAAACTATAAGGGCGACACCATCAAGAAGGCTGGCCCTGCAACTGCAGTAGAAATCCTGGGTCTGTCCGAAGTTCCTGAAGCAGGTGACATGTTCAATGCTGTAAAGGACGACAAGATTGCGAAGGAAATCGCTGAAAACAGAAAGATGAAGCTGAGAGAAGAAATCCTGGCAAGAAATGCTGCAACCACTCTGGAACAGCTCTTCAGCCAGATTCAGGAAGGTGAAACCAAGGATCTGAACCTGATCATCAAGGGTGACGTAAACGGTTCCGTTGGTGCAATCGTAGCTTCTCTGGAAAAGATGAAGAATGAAAATGTAAGAGTTAAGATTATTCATACAGGTGTAGGTACTGTAAATGAATCCGACGTAACACTGGCAGCTACAACCGGCTCCATCATCATCGGCTTCAATGTACGTCCTACAACTGCTGTACAGACAATGGCTGACCGTGAAAACATTGAAATCAGACTGTACAGAGTAATCTACGACATCATCAATGATGTGGAAGCGGCTATGAAGGGTATGCTGGATCCTGAATTCAAGGAAGAAGTTCTGGGTAAGGCAGAAGTCCGCAGCACCTTCAAGGTTCCTGGTGTTGGTATCATTGCAGGTACTTATGTACTGGAAGGCAAGATGGTACGTAACGCAGAAATCAGACTGGTTCGTGATGGTATCGTAATCCACGAAGGTAAGGTTTCTTCCCTGAAGCGTTTCAAGGACGATGCAAAGGAAGTAAACCAGGGTTATGAATGTGGTCTGGGTATCGAAAGCTACAACGATATCAAGGAAGGCGACATCATCGAATGCTTCCACATGGTAGAAATCGAACGTAAATAGTTCGTGCTTGTCCTCGGCGCTGACAGTGGCAGCAGAACACCGCTTGCTGTGCAGGTCATGAAGCAAACTCACCCGCATTCCGGGTTTCAGACAGTGCTTCATGACATCTGCCCATCTGTGCGGCTTATCTGGCCACTGAAGCAGCACCTGCGGAATCGCACATCACTATTCCGTTCAATTTACGAAATATAATGCTGCGGAAATGTAACTTTCAGTTTCATTTCCTGTGAGATTTCTTATGTCGGTTCAGAGATTTCCATCTCTTCACCGCTCTCAGAACTCTCGAATGCCGTATGGCATCTTCAGCATTGAGAATGAAAGGAAAAATGAATGGGTAAAGGTTATAGACAGGGACGTCTGGGCGAAGAAATCCGCAAGATTGTCAGCGAAATGCTGATCAGCGGTGTGAAGGACCCAAGACTGTCCGGTGCCATGATCAGTATTTCCGGTGTGGATGTGACCAATGACGGCAGCTTTGCTACCTGCTATGTTTCCATTCTGGGATTCAGCAAGGATCCGGAAGAAAAGGCAGCAGAAGCTGCAGAAGTTCTGGCAGGTCTGAACAGTGCCAAGGGTCTGTTCAAGCGTGAAATCAGCAGACACATCAAGGTTCGCCGCATTCCGGAACTGATTTTCAAAATCGATGAAGCGCTGGAATATGGCAGACATATTTCTGAAGTTATCGCAGGTCTGGGTATTGAAAATTACCAGAGCGATGAAGAAGATATTGATACAGAAGACGAAGAATAATACAGAAATGATGAAACAGAACAATTCTTTCCGTGAAATCAGTGATAAGCTTTTGGCTGCAGGCAGTGTGCTCATTTATCCTCACGTCAATATGGACGGGGATGCACTGGGCTCTGCCGTGGCCCTCTGCCGTGCACTGAGAGATCTGGGGAAAGCCAGTTACATTTTAATAGAGGATGAAATTCCACGGAATCTGCTGTTCATGGACAGGGGTTACTGTACCCATGACCAGAACATTCTGGAGGATGTTGATGTTTCCCTGTGCCTGGACTGCGGCGATCTCAGCCGTTTCCTGAAGCGGAAGGACAAGTTCCTGGCAGGAAAGTCCAGTATCTGTATTGACCACCACCGTACTACGGTGCCGTTCTGCGATTACAATTACGTGGATCCGGAAGTGGCAGCCACCGGTCAGCTGATTTATTATCTGCTGAAGGAAATGGAATGCTGCACAGACTTCCGCATGGACGGAGAAATTGCGGATGCAATTTTTGCTGCAATCACCACAGATACAGGAAACTTCCAGTATTCCAACACTACACGCCAGTGTCATGAAATTGCTGCAGAGCTTTATGACCTGGGGGTGGATGTGCGGAGAGTGAGCCAGGAAATTTACGAAAGTGTCCGTCAGGAACGGATTCTGCTCCACAGTGCGGCAGTGGCCGCTATGGAACGTTTTGCCGGAGGAAAGGCTGCCATGGCAGTTGTGACTCAGGATATGCTGAAACAGACCGGAGCGGGCATGGACGAGACGGAAGGCATCGTGGATAAACTGCGCTCCATCGAAGGGGTGGAAATCGCAGTTCTGGTAAAGGAAGACACGGAAAAGCTGAAGCTTTCTCTCCGGGCCAAGAGCTGGGGTAACGTAGCTGTCATCGCAGAAGAATTCGGCGGCGGCGGCCACACGAAAGCAGCAGGCTGCAGTCTGAAACTTCCGCTGGAAGAAGGAATTCCTCTGATTCGTCAGGCAGTAGAACGTTCTTTGCAGCTGTATCACGAATAAAATGAATTAAATAACAAGGAATGATTAAGCATGGTAAGAGACGGAATCATTAACATAAATAAACCGCAGAAAATGACTTCCCATGACGTAGTTGGAAAACTGCGCCGCATTCTTGGCATGAAGAAAATCGGACATACAGGCACCCTGGACCCTATGGCGACCGGGGTGCTTCCTGTTTGTTTGGGAAGTGCAACACGTATTACCGAGTATCTGGATCTGGACTTCAAGAAGTACCGCTGCACCATGATTCTCGGAAAAAATACGGATACCCAGGATATCTGGGGTGAAGTAATTGAAGAGTTCGATACCGCAGGAGTGACGGAAGAAGCAATCCGTGCGGCCTTCGAACCGTTTATCGGTCATATTGACCAGAAACCGCCTATGTACAGTGCGGTCCGCGTAGAAGGACGCCGTCTGTACGAATATGCCCGTGCAGGGCAGGAAGTGGATGTAAAGACACGTAAAATCTTTATCCGCAGCCTGGACATTGAATCCATTGACATGGAAAAGCTGGAGATTACCTACACCGTAGAGTGCTCCAAGGGAACTTATATCCGCACCATCTGCCAGGATGTTGGCATCGCTCTGGGCACCGGTGCAGTAATGACTGGTCTGGTGCGTCTTGGCAGCGGACGTTTTGTCATAGAAGAAACCGTGACTCTGGAGCAGCTGCAGGCCATGAAGGACGCGGCAGTGAAAGAAGCCAGACTGGCAGCAGGACTGCCGGAAGAAGCGGAAGAAGGAGAACCGGAAGTGGAACTGCCTGATGGCTGGTTCGACTCTGTACTGCTCCCACAGGAATATCCGCTGATTCACTTCGGAACTGCAGTGGTAAATCCGGACCTGGGCAAAAAGTTTGTGGACGGCTGGCACATTGCTCTGAAGGACTGCCGGATTGAAGCACGTCCTGAATATGAAAAGAAAGAGCCGGAGATGCCGATTCGTGAAGAATACCGCAGAGCATGGAATCTTTTCATGGAAGAGGAAGACGGTACGAACCGTCAGTATCTGGGAGTAGCATTCTACAACTTCAAATATAAAAAACTGGTAGCAGACAAAGTATTTTTCAGGGGGCCTGGTTATGATAGTGATAAATAATCTGGAAGATATAAAAAATATACCTCCCTGCTGTATTGCGCTGGGTAATTTTGATGGCGTCCATGTAGGTCACCAGACGTTGATTGCCAAAGCTGTGGAAAAAGCACGTGAACTGGGCATTCGCAGTGCAGTTTTTACCTTCTCCAACCACCCAAAGAACCTGTTTGCAGGGGAAAATGTGGTAAAAAACATTATTTATCAGGAAGAAAAGGCTGCACTTATCGAAAAGCTGGGTGTTGACTACCTGTTCAATGTGGAATTCACCCGTGATGTTGCCTGCATGAATCCCATGAGTTTTATCGATGACCTGCTGGTGGATAAGATGAATCTGAGAGAGGCTTTCTGCGGATTCAATTATCACTTTGGATATAAGGCAGCAGGAAATCCTCATATTCTCCATCAGAGAGGCCTGGTAAAGGGATTCAACGTCAATGAAATGGAACCTGTTACTATCGGTGGTGATGTGGTAAGTTCCACGCTGATCCGAAGTCTGATCCGTTCCGGAGACATGGAAGAATGTGAAAAATATCTTGGAAGAAAGTACAGCATCGGCGGTGAGGTTGTGGTTGGAAACCGGCTGGGAAGAACCATCGGATTCCCTACATCCAATATCATGATTGATGAAAACATGGTGACACCTCCAAATGGTGTATATATCACCAACTGTTATTATAACGGACATAAGTACAACAGCATTACCAACGTGGGTGTAAAGCCAACTATCGGTGAATTTCAGAAGAATATGGAAACCCATATCTTCGACTTTAACAAAGAACTTTACGGGAAGCATATTCAGATTGAGTTCCTGAAGATGACCCGTGAAGAAGCTAAATTCAGCAGCGTGGAAGAACTGTCTGCGCAGATTGTAAAAGACTGCGAGCAGGCAAGAGATTTCCACGGACTCTAAAGGAGGCACTCTCTATGGCAGGGCTCTATGATGATGCACAGAAAATTATTTCGGCTTCCATCCAGGCTGCACTTCCCGATACGGCAGTGAAAAAAGCACTGGATGAAATCGTGCCGGTACTTCCGGCGGGGCGTCTGGTTCTCATTGCCTGCGGAAAGGCGGCCTGGCAGATGGCATCTGTCGCGGCAAAATATCTCGGATCCGGGATTTCCGACGGCGTGGTTGTAACCAAATACGGACATGTGGCTGGAGAGATTCCGGGAGTGCGGTGTTTCGAGGCAGGACATCCGGTACCGGATGAAAACTCCTTCCTGGGAACAGGGGCTGCACTGGAAGCGGTCAGCAATCTTACAGAAGAGGATGCAGTCCTGTTTCTGGTATCAGGCGGAGGCTCTGCGCTTTTTGAAAAGCCTCTGGTTTCTCCTGCGGAGCTGGAGTCCATTACCCGCCAGCTGCTGGCATGCGGTGCTGAAATTACGGAAATCAATACGGTCCGCAAACGCATTTCTGCGGTGAAAGGCGGAAAGTTTGCACAGCTCTGTGCACCGGCACACGTGTATTCTGTAATTCTGTCTGATATCATCGGTGATCCTCTGGATATGATTGCGTCAGGACCTGCCTATCCGGATGGTTCTACCTGCAGTCAGGCGTGGGATGTAATACATAAATACGGTATCAAGATTTCTGAAGAAACAGAAATGTGTCTCGGCGTGGAAACACCGAAAGAACTGCATAATGTAACTACCATGGTGACAGGCAGCGTGAAGCAGCTCTGCTGTGCAGCGGCAGAAACTGCAGCAGAACTGGGATATGAACCGGTAATTCTGACTGACAGACTGGCCTGCCAGGCCAGAGAAGCGGGAAGTTTTATGGGTTGTATCGGAAGAACTCACAGCGAGGGCGGCATGGCGAAAGCCTTTATCGCTGGCGGTGAAACCGTAGTGAAACTGACCGGAGCAGGAAAGGGCGGGCGGAATCAGGAACTGGCATTGGCTGCAGCAGCTGAAATTGCAGGACTTGATAATGTGGCTGTTTTCTCTGTTGGCTCCGATGGAACCGATGGACCGACAGATGCAGCCGGTGGCTATGCAGATGGCAATACAGCCGCTGAAATCCTTCAAAAGGACGGCAGAACGATAGAAAAGGTACTGGCAGAAAACGATGCATACCATGCACTGCAGGCTTCCGGCGGGCTGATTATCACAGGGCCGACGGGAACCAATGTCAATGATGTGGCCGTAGTTCTGATTTTGCCGAAAGAGATGAGGTAAGATCATGTATGATTTTATTATTAAGAATGCAAGAATTATTGACGGAACTTCAGCACCCTGGTTTCGGGGCAGCGTAGCTGTAAAAGATGGGAAAATTGCAGAGGTGGGACCTGTGAATGGCTGTCTGACTGAGGATGCAGCACAGGTAATTGATGGTCAGGATCTGTACCTGTCGCCGGGCTTTATTGATATCCACTCTCACAGTGACACGGCCCTGTTCCGGCATCCGCTGGCAGAGAGCCGTATTCTGCAGGGGGTTACTACGGAAATTGGAGGAAACTGCGGTCTGTCTGCGGCTCCAGTCAGTCATAATCCGGATAAGAAAAAGCAGCTGGCAGACTATATTGGAGACATGGATTACAGCTGGAACAGTCTTGGACAGTATCTGGATGCTGTAGAAAGAAAGGGCATCAGTACCAATCTTGGCATGGTAACCGGCCATGGCAGTGTGCGTATTGCTGCCATGGGATTTGAAAACCGCAAGGCTACAGATGCAGAAATGGAAACCATGCGCAGACTGGTACGCCAGTCCATGGAAGAGGGAGCATTTGGTATGAGCAGCGGGCTGATTTATCCTCCGGGATGCTATGCCGACACAGACGAACTGGCACAGCTCTCCGAAGAACTGGTGCCATATGGGGGCTATTATGCCACTCATATGAGGAATGAAAATACAGAAATCGTGGAAGCTCTTAATGAAGCGCTGGAAATCGGCCGCCAATCCGGTGCACCCGTCCATATTTCACATCATAAAGTAACGCGAAAATCCGTATGGCAGCTGCATATTAAGACAACCATTGCCATGATTGATAAAGCACGCTGCGAGGGAATGGATGTGCAGGTGGACCAGTATCCGTACCGTGCAGCATCCACTTCACTTGACAGCAATGCACCGGACTGGGCTTTTGAAGGTGGTGTGGAAGGTTTGCTTGCACGTCTCACTGACCCGGAAACCCGCAAAATCATCAATGCCTACGCGAACGAGGAGCATAAGGGCCGGTGGCAGGATACCTTCGTATCTTATGTTGCTTCCGAAAAAAATCAGTGGGCAGTTGGAAAATCTATTCTGGAAATTGCAGAAATCCGCGGTGTGGATCCGGCGGACGCCTGTTTCGACCTGGTGGTTGAAGAAAAATGCAGAGTCAATGAAGTAATGTTTGGCATGTGCGAGGAAGATATTGAACATGTGATGATTCAGCCTTATACCATGATTGGATCAGACGGAGAGGCTGTATCCCTTGATTATGCAGGACAGCCGCATCCGAGATGGTTTGGAACATTTCCTCGGGTCATTGCTCATTACTGCCGCGAGCGTAAGTTATTTCCTTTAGAAACTGCTATTCATAAGATGACCGGACTGCCGGCTTCACGTCTTGGACTTGCTGACCGTGGACTGATACGGGAAGGAAACTGGGCGGATCTGGTACTCTTTGATTTTGATAAGATACAGGACAATCCTGATTTTGACAAGCCGAAACAGCCTTGCAGCGGTATAAGAAGAGTGTATGTAAACGGTGTGCTGACTGCTGTGGATGGTGTACATACTGGCGCAAGAGCAGGTAAGGCCCTTCGGAAAGGAAGATAGAAAATGGAACTGAAAGAACGTATTTTGGCCGAACTGAAGGAAATGGACGGCCATGCAGGTTTATATTATAAAAATCTGATTACAGGTGAAACCTGGGGATTCAACGAAAAAGATGTGTTCAGCGCAGCCAGCGTGACCAAGCTTCCGCTGATGGTACTGATTCTGGAAGATATCCACAGTGGAAAGAGAAGTTTCCGGGACATGATTACAATTACCGATGCACAGAAGGTTCCGGGCTGCGGCACCGTTCAGCATATGACTGGTGAAGTGACTCTGGACGTGGAGTCCCTGGGAAAGATGATGATCTCTGTCAGTGACAATACTGCTACCAATGCGCTGTTCCGTTATGTGGGCGGTAATGCGGAAACATATCCGCGTTTTGATGCCATGGGGCTGACCGGAACACGTTTCCACAGAGAATATTATGCTGAGGGACCGGATAACTGCATGGTTCCGGAAGAAATCGGCATTCTGCTGGAAAAGATGTTCAAGCGGGAGCTGGTCAGTGAGGAACTGGATGACTGGCTGGAAAATATCCTTTCTCAGCAGCAGGTAGAGCATAAAATGTGCGGTATGCTGCCGCCGGACGTGGTTGTGGCACATAAGACCGGCGATACATCCACCATCGCCAACGATGTGGGCATTGTATTTGCGAAGCAGCCGTTTGTGGCATGTTTTGCTTACAATGGGGAAAATGCGAAGATGCATGAATTTGAACACTTTATCCGCAGAACCACTCTGGCACTGGCGGAAGAAAACGGAATCTGACCTTTAAGGGAGAAACAGCTATGACAAAAAACGGTTATCACGTAATTGAATTATTGATGGACAGCATGAATCAGGGAATCATGTTTCTGGATTCCGATATGGTAATTCAGCACTGTAACCGGCGGGCTAAGGAGATTACCGGGATTGTTTTTGATACCCAGGAACATCATGAAGCCGGCCAGATTGAAGAAGGCGATATCGTTGTCATTGCGGACAACAAGCTGGGGGATGATGACGGCCAGCTGACTGGAAAAGATCTGGAACTGCTGAATATCAACGATAAGGACATCCGGGATGGTGATATGCTGGTTGCTGTAGGTGTTTATAAGAATAAGAAGATTGAACCGCAGTATAAGTATATTCATGGTCATTATATGAATACACCGCTGAAGCTGGATGTAAATTATTTTGGTTTTCACATTACAGCGGAAGTGGATAATGAGAAACACGAAAATACCATTCAGGTAAATGACTATGTATTCAAGATGGAGTTTCTGAATTCCGTAGGTAACATGGTGGTCATCGACAGCAGTACCGGTGATATTAAGTTCTTCCAGGAGAAAGGATACGGGATCAGAAAAGAAGAAATTGGTTATCTGCTCCGTGAAAATCCCTGGGCGGAAAAGACGGGAGGCAACCGGGACATTGACATAACTGGACGACAGTTCCTGGAACTGTTTGATGAATCTCCTCTGTCGGAGTGCATTGAATCGATTCTGGCGGGAAAACGTGCACAGGTTTCCAATCAGCTGTATGAACTCAATAAACGTCCTTTAATCTGCAATGTGGTTCCGTGGAGCGGAAAGCAGGCACCGGATCGGTATCAGGAGGCTGGAGATTTTGCCACCAGCCTTGAAGAAAAACAGGGGTTGACTGGTGTGTTCCTTATTATCCGTGACACACAGCACTTGGAAAATCTGCTTAATGAACGAAATGAAATCATCCGGCAGATGGAAGCTCACGAGTATGAAGAACCGGAACGTGAACATGACTATCCCGAAGAAGCTTTCCAGGGGTATGCCGGCAAAAGCAGCAAAACCAGGGAAATCAAATATCTGGGCTGGAAAGCTTCTCAGAGTAAGTTTAATGTAATTATCACCGGCGAGAGCGGTACTGGTAAATCCAAGCTTGCCCGTGAAATTCACCGGCTGGGAAATCCCAATGCTCCGTTTGTGGAAGTAAACTGTAATGCCATCGCTCCAAGTCTGTTCGAAAGTGAACTGTTCGGTTATGTAGGCGGTGCCTTTACCGGTGCAAAATCTGATGGTAAGGTGGGCTTTTTCGAAGCGGCTAATAAAGGTACCATTTTCCTGGATGAAATCGGGGAAATTCCAATGGATATTCAGGTTAAACTCCTTCATGTACTGCAGAACAAAATCATCTACCGTGTTGGCTCTTCCAAACCTGTGAAGGTGGATGTGCGTGTAATTGCTGCAACGAACAAGAATCTGGAAGAAGAAGTTGCTATGGGACGGTTCCGTCAGGACCTCTTTTACAGAATTAATGTATTTCCGATTGACATTCCGCCAATCCGTGAGCGTAAGGGTGATCTGTATCTGCTGATTAACCATATTTTGAAAGATCTCTGCGACAATTATGGTCTGGAACAGAAACAGTTCTCCGGCGAAGCACTGCAGAAGATGATCGCATATAACTGGCCCGGTAATGTCCGTGAGCTTGAAAATGCCATTGAACGTGCGATTACTCTCTGTGACACCAATATTATTTATTCTGAGCATCTGAAAATCGGTAAAGGCTCCATTCCGACAACCATGAAGGAAATGCTTGCCAAGGAAGAAGAACGTATTCTGGAAATGACTCTTCTGAAATATAACGGAGATAAAAACAAGGCCATGGCCGAACTGGATATGTCAAAAACAGTATTTTATGAAAAGCTGAAAAAGTACAATATCCGCTATTAATTAATAAAAAACAGCTTTCCTGAAATGCGGAAAGCTACGGACGGAAAAAAGCACTGTGATGAATGAATGACAGTGCTTTTTTATGTTTTGAGGGAGATATGGGTACAATAAAAGGGTAAAAATGATTGGCACACTTTTTGCTTTTTTATTACAGCAAAGGGATGACATCCCGGAATTGTTTAATGTTTATGTTAACCATATATTCATGTAAAAAGAAAGGGCGTTACAATGAGAGAATTCGTATGTGACAATATTACCGCAAAAGACGGGATTCTGTATTTTGCAGGCCAGAACACTGTAGAGCTGGCAAAGAAGTACGGCACTCCGCTGTACCTGATGGACGAAGATAAGGTTCGTGAAAAGTGCAGAGCTTACAAGCATGCCTTCGAAAAGCACTTCGGACCTGAAGCACAGCCTCTGTTTGCATCCAAGGCAAACTGCTTC